>JAAUSQ010000315.1 GCA_012033195.1 Chloroflexaceae bacterium | reverse complement strand
CGACCTGCTGCTGCACCGCATCTTCGAGGAGCTTGGCAAGGGGGAGCAACCTCTCGCTGATTGGCGAGCGCGAGATTGGCAAGTCGTCGCTGCTGTGGCAGGTGACACACCAGGGCCGCAGCGCCTCGGCTTGCCCACCGAGGCCTTCATCAAACTGAATATGCAGGCTATCGCTGATGAGGACGACTTCTTTGAGACGCTGTGCGACGAGCTTGGCATCGCGGCGTGCCGGGGCGGGCGGCTGCAGCGCAGCCTGGGGCGTGGACCAGGGCACGTTCTTCGTCGGTGAGGGTGAAGTGGGCGATCACGTCTGCATGATCCCAGTGACGCTGCATGCGGTCATCCTTCGATGGTTATTGACAATTCCTCAATAATGCATCTTATGAAGCAAAGGACGAGGTGCTGGTCGCAGCGGAGTAAGCCAGAAGGACATGCGGAAACAGTAGGAATGACGGAATTATTGGGCAATTTGATACAGCTACATAAGAAATGGAGATGACGTATGCAACGGAATATGCTCTCTGATCCACATTGGATTGCTCGGTTGCTTCTTGTCATTGTGCTCGTCTTCATCGTGAGTACTCTGGCAGGGTGTGCCTATACGCATCTCCAGGCCCAACAAGCCCCGACAGCAACGCCACGCCCGGCCCTGCCACCAACAGAAATTGTGCCTACCGTAACTCCGGCTGCAACAGACATTCCATGGCCTACCCCATCACCACCTGACACCGCTCTGTCCCTGTGTACGTTCGCTGATCCAGCAGCGCCAGCATCTTTGGCAACTCCCGTCTCGTATCGCTTTTCTGAACCGACCGTCATCCTCACGAATACTGGTGGAACGATCACCATCGCATCCTGGCTTCCTGACAATCAACGATTACTGCTCACACGCTCGATTGCTGGTAGCGCACGCGAGACGATTGAAACGGTGGATATGCGTACCGGGCTTGTGCAACGCCGTGCCGAACGTCACGCACTCCCCAGCAAACCGGTTTGGGTAGAACCACAGCAAGCGATCGCGTTTGTTGATGCAGTACCGAATGAAGGCTGGATGCTGAAAATGGGCACTGCTCCCGCGTATGAGGTAGCGCAGACGAATCTGGTATCACCGCATCTTGCGGTTGACCCAACGGGCCAGACCATTGGGGTGTTGCTCCGTGCCAAGAGAGCCGCCCCAGCATTGGTGAGTACGATGACTCAGACGGTTCAACAGGTACCTGTGTCCTTACCCGTCTCACCCTGGCAGCACGATTCCACATTGCCCCTAGGAGGAGAAGAGCAATATCGCCTGACGTGGTCTCCACAAGGGAATTGGATTGTATACACCAGCATTGACGGGCTGTATCTTCACAACATCAGAACAGATGCTATCTGTCGGATTGACCTGGAAGGAACGTTGTGGGCACTTGAAACCGTATGGAGTCCCGATGAGCGCTGGCTGGCCCTCAGAGTTGCGGATCAAGGCTTGCCTGTTCCCTTTGTGGGACTGCGTCTTCTGAACATGACCACTGGTGCCATACAGGAAATCCCGCCTCCTGCTTTTGATGAGGATCGTGGGAGTTTTTTTGTCACAGGTCTTGCCTGGACACCAGATAGCAGATCGCTACTGTCCCTGGTGCGCATTCAGCGCGATGAACGAGGAGTGGGTCACGATGGATTATTTCTCATTGACGTTGCACGGAATACCGCAACGCGCGTTTTGCCTGACTTCACCTTTGCGCGGAATCTGCGCTGGTCAGCAGATGGTCAGTACTTGGCAGTAGATTGCACGATCTGGCAAGAAGGCCGTCTCTGTCTGGTGAATGTCACACCGCTTCGCTAGCACCAAGGAGGTTCTCGATTGCGTCGTTATACCCTCCCCCTCTGGCTCGGAAGTTTATATCTTTGGGGTATCTATCTGGGTGTTGTTCAGGCTCAAAACGAGTTTACCATCCCTGAAGAAATGACGGTAGCAATGTTCCGTCTTGATGAAGAAGATGCCAGTCCACACCCCTCAGGGGAATTGTGTGCCCTGGGAAGTACCGTCTTTGGATGCAGTGACTATATCGGAAATCCAGATCGCGCATATCCTTACGATACAAATCCAGTAACTATCCCCATTGAGACGGATTACCTGCTCGATGTCGTCACCGTCGAGATGAATCCTAATCTGTTTGATCCAACAGCCGTTGAGGCGCAATTCATTGCAGCCCGAACATTTGGCTACTTTCAGATTGAACAACGACGGCGCGATGCGACGCTCAATCTTATCAACAACTCCACCGAATTTCAAGCATTTATCCCCTATCGGTTTGAGCGACGCACGGTATATTTCCCACCGGATCCCGACGATCCTTGTGGTAGTGAGAATATCATTCCAGGCTCTCCCGCAGATATCCTCTGTCAGGCAGCAAGTAGGACGTTTGGCTCGTATATGACCTCTAATACCGCAGGATTCGGTGATGACTTCCCAGTTTTTGCCGCCTTCTCAGCTGATGTCATCGAGCGTACGACGGATTTTCCCGGAGCTGGAGCTTCCCATCTGATCAGTGTCGCCAATCCTATTAGTCGGGCGGGACTCGACCCTGCTGCATGTAGTGCAGTCAATCTCGGTAATCCTTACGGAATGATGCAGCAGGGAGCTGCACGTTGGGCACGGGGAGATCAATGTGCGGAAAGAGGGGAAGGAACGATTCCCTGGAGTGTCCGGTGGCGCGAGCCTGTCCGCATTCTCACGCACTACTACACAGGTATTCATGTGCGTGACTCTACAAAGACGATTGTGACACCAGACAACCGTTGGAATCCCCTTGCCATGACGTGGGAAACGAGCGGGAGAAACCCACCTACTATGACTGAGGGACGGTCCTATCCTCTGACGATTCAGATACAGAACACGGGGATTGATGACTGGACATGCTTCAGCGATCGTACATTCTCGCTGCGTTATAGTTGGCTGCGAAGCAGCGAAGAACAACGAAGCAACACGATTATCGAAACGTGTAATCTGTCCAAAGGAGCTGAGAGATCGTTAGACCTGACGATTGATACCAACGACATTCCTGGTGACTGGGGGCCAGGCATATACACACTCCGCTTCGATATGTATATTGATACTGATGGATCAATAGCGCGTTTTCGGGATGAGGACTGGCCAACCTATGATGTGCGTGTGCAAGTCGTTCCAGAGAATGGGGGGAATGGCAGGACAGGAACCATCTACTTGCCCTTGATACAACGCGGCACGGCTGTTCTTCAAAAGCATGTTCCCTGAATCAGTTGCAAACCATGATATCGCTGATAGACCATCTTGATGCGTTTTTGGCTGACCTGGAAGGCAGGCCCACCCGAACACGGTCAGTGCCTATCGGTCTGACCTGAACCTGGCTGCGCAGCATTTAACCAGGCCCCTTGACCAGATCAGCCTGAACGATATCGTCACGTTCTTGTCCACTGGGGATGTGCCACCCTGCACCTGCGCCAGCAGCGTGCCGCCGCCAGCACGTAGCGCGTTGCCACTGCGCCGCTGCGGTCCAGGTCGAAGACCACATCCCCGAAGGCGGAGGCGTCGGCCCCCAGACCGTCGTGGTAGATTATAATATGCAGCGGATGGGCACGATGCGCGACGATGCCGACTTGCTCTACCAGCTTGCCATCACCATCTACGATGCCAGTGAGCAGCACGGCGTGGCGGGCCTTGTCGAGCCGACCGACGACGACTTCCCCACCGACCGCCCCTATCACGGCTTCAACCGCTTCCTCACCCGGCTCGACCGGGTGCGCGAGGGACGGCGCTTTATCATCACCGTTGACGAGTTCGAAAAGATTGAGCAGCAGATTGACGACGGGCGGCTGACGGGTGCACTGCTGCAGCACTGGCGCGGCGTGTATATGACCTACCCCTGGCTGATTATGGCCTTTGCCGGACTGTACACGCTGGAAGAAAAGCGCCACGACTACTGGGGTCCGCTGTTTGGTAGCGTGACCGCCATCAAGGTTAGCTTCCTGACGGCAGGCGCGGCGCGGCGGCTCATCACCGAACCCTCGCCCGACTTCCCCATCGACTACGACGAAGACGCTATCGCGGCCATCATCGCGCTCACGAACGGGCAGCCCTTCCTGGTGCAACTGGTCGGGCACTCGCTGGTGACGCGCTTCAACCAGCAGACCTTCGAGGAGGGCCGCGAGCGTGAACGGCGCTTCCGGCTGGCGGATGTGGAGACGGTGATCAACGCGCCCGACTTCGACCGCGACGGGCACGCCTACTTCAGCGGAGTGTGGCGGCAGGCCGAGCAGAGCGATCCAAGCGGGCAGCCAGCGGTGCTGGTGGCGCTGGCACCCCATCGCGATGGGCTGCCGCTGGCGGCCTTGCCAGATGCAACCGGGCTGGCGACGGCGGATGTGGAGGCGGCAATCACCACGTTAATCAACCACGATGTCATCCACAAACACGCTGACCGATATGGCTACACCGTCGAACTGATGCGGCGGTGGGTGGCGCGGCGGCAGGGCGCGGCAGGGCCGGACAGCCAGACAACCCCCACCGCACCATCCATCCAGCAGACGCAGCAGGCCGGACGCGACATCACCAATTGGCCGCAGATTGCCAACACCGGCGGCGATGTGACCTTGACCCAGGGCACGGAGTGAGGGCGGGCGGACGCGAGGGCGTTCTGAAGGCGGAATTGTCAATGGAATAATAACCACGGACGCGGTTGATGTGTTTCGGGTGGAAAGGCGCACAACGACACGATGCACGCACCGGGAACCCTGGTCGG
>JAAUSQ010000314.1 GCA_012033195.1 Chloroflexaceae bacterium | reverse complement strand
TTCGGCGGGTTCCGGTGCGGGCGTGGCTACCGTTTCCGGTTCGGTACCGCCCACATCGCCAATCCCTTCGAGGGCCGCGACTTCTTCCGGTGATAGCCCCAACTCCTCAAACGAGAACGGCGTCATAGCGGGTTCGGCGCTTGCGGCGGATGCGCCTGCCGCCCCGACCTGAGCATCGTTCATGCCTTCGATTTCGGCAATCTCTTCTGCTGACAGGCCCAACTCTTCCAGCGAGAATGGACTCAGTTCCGGCTCGGCGGCTTCGGCGGGTTCCGGTTCGGTGGCACTGGTATCGTTCATCCCCTCAAGCGCCGCGATTTCTTCCGGCGATAGCCCCAACTCCTCAAACGAGAACGGCGTCAGCGTAGGCTCTGCGACCCCGGTAGTATCGGGGGTTGGTTCAAAGGCCGAGCCGAGTGCTGCTTCAAACGAGAACTCATCTGCTGGCGGTTCGGCTGCTTCGTCTTCGGCAGACGGGGTTGCTCGGAGCGGGTGGCCGCCATATGGGCTGCCATGCCCGTGACGCCACTGAGCGCTTCTTGCGAGAGGTATTCTGTTTCTTCCAGACGCAGTGATATATCATCTTCCGAGAAAAACTGGCTCTCTTCGTCTTCACTCGACAGATCGACGGGCGGCAACGGTGGCTCATCATCGGGCGGAAGTTCGTTGCGGCGCTGCTTAAGCTTGGAAAAGATGCTATCGTCAGCAGATTCGTGCGGTGCGCCACCCGACAGAAAATCGGTGTTGGACTTGGACGAGGGCACCTGCCAGCTATACGCTGCCGAGCTTTGCCCCGGTTCTTCGTCGGTATCGGTGGGCAGGGCCGAAGGCATGCGTGGTCGCAACCCGGAGGACGCCGATGGCCTGTTCACATCGGGGGCATCTTCGAGCGAGAAGGGCTGCAACGAGGGCGGCAGGCTGTCATCATCTTCCCCAAACTCAGAGAACGATGTTTCCAGGTTGAGGTCTTCCAGCGAGAAGGGCCGCAGATCGCCGGGCAAGTCGCTGTCGGATAGGTTGCCCTGGCTGAGGCTCGACAGTAATCCAGATGGAGCAAACGACTCCTCGTCATCCATCGAGGTTGACCAGTCGAACGGTGCAATATCATCAAGCTCGTGCTCGTCGGCTGGTTCGTCGTCACGCACTAGTGGCAGCGCATCTTCAGCCGGTACACTCATACGCTCCAGCGCAGAAATCTCTTCTGATGAAAGGCCCAGTTCATCGAGCGAGAAGGGCTGCAATCCAAACTCGTCTTCATCCTGATTTTCCGCAGACATGCGATTGCCCTCCTCATAGCGTGCAGGAGTATCGTCCTGGATAGTATCGAGCGATGCAAAGGTATCGTCGTCAGCCGATAGGCTAAGGTCATCAAACGAGAAGGGTTCGACATCTGCGGGTGCTTCAGGCGGGGCCGGTTCGGTGGGTGCGGCAGGTACTTCGATTTCCATATCGGTGTCCTGAAGCATTGCCATTTCTGCTGCCGAAAGGCCCAACTCCTCAAACGAGAACGGCGTCAGGTCGGGTTCGTCGGTCTGCTCAAGGCTTTGCGGTGCTTCATGCTCGCGAGGAGCCGGGTCTGTATTATCCTGGGCACCTTCAAAAGCGGCGATCTCTTCTGCCGACAGGCCAAGGTCGCTCAGCGAGAAGGGGGTGATATCTTCTTCCACAGGTGGGGTTGTTGCAGGGAGTGTTGCAGCGGGTTGTTCTTCGCGTGGGGGGGCAACCCGTCGTTCCGATTCGCTCGGCCTAGCCTGCGATGATGGGGCGTTGCCGGTGAGATCATCGAGCGAGAACGGACGCACATTAATATCAGTATCGTCTAACTGCTCATACTCGTCGGGCAGCATACTATCGCCAAACTTCGACTCAGCCGCAAAGAGCTTGGCAAGTAGGTCGTTCTCATCGGGGAGCGGCTCGTTGGCGGCAGGCTTGGCGGGTTGTTCGGGCACTGCCGAAGCGAACAACGCACTGGAAAGAAAATCATCGGACGATACGGCAGCGTGCTCTTCTTCGAAGGCCGCCTGACTCTTTTCCTGGGCACGGCGCTGGTCGCGCTGTACTTGCCATTCGAGTTCGTCCCATTCGGGCAGGCTCACATCGGGCGGGGCAATATTGGGCAGCGTATCAAACATTGCCTGTGCCACTACCTGATACGGATCAAGTTCCTGCGCGGCCCGCCAGTAGCGCCCCCCTTCGGCGGCATCGTCTGCCAGACCAGAGGCCATCAGGATGTAGCCAAGCATGAGGTTGGGCTTGAGCACATCGGGTTGCTGCGCGAGGATTTCGCGACACTCGGCGGCAGCCAGTTCTTCCTGTCCATCCTGCCAGAGCGCTTCGGTCAGCGCAACGTGCGCATCGAGCCGTTCGGGATGGCTCTCCAGCACCCCACGAAATTCCTGGATTGCCTGATTGAGCATATTGCCTTTTGCATACAGCCGCGCCAGACCAGGGCGGCTCAGCCGCAACTGCGCCCCCTCTGCGCCCCACGCCTCGGTGTAGAGGCGCAGCAACTGGCTGCGGAGTTCGGGCATATCGGGCTTGATTTCAAGTGCGTGTTCAAACTCGGTCACCGCACGATCGACACGCCCCTGGCGTTCGTACGTCAGGCCAAGCCCGAAATGGGCCGGAATACTCTCCGGGTCGGAATCCAGCACGCGCTGAAACGCTTCCTGGGCCTGGTCGTACTGACGGCTGGCAAAATAGGCTTCGCCGAGCATGCGGTGAACTTCGAGATTCTTCGGGAAGTATTCGAGAATGTGTTGAGCGACGGCAATCGCACGTTCGGTGTCGTTGTTTTCCAGCAAGCGCCGCGCTTTGTCGTAGGCAACCTGGAGAGTCGTCGTAGCCATCATCGGCTCCTCTTGATACCTGTTTCGGAAACCGGAAGGGAGTGTCGTAACTGTGCAGTAATAGTGATAAACATCTGTGGGAAATATTTGCTCAAGGTATGATTCACAGATTTATGTAGATACGGGTGGTAATCCAGAATACAAACAATCTCAGTAATTACAACCTACACCCCTCAACATACGCGATATAATCTTGTACAATCTCGTAAATTCTATTCATTACATGATGCCTATTGTAACATGAAAGATCTTCTCATGCAACAATGTTCATCCGTTGATCTGATCGAAAATAGCACCCCGCAACATACGAAAGGGTGCTTAGGAGTGGTTGGGCTGTATGGATTTGAACCAACCACTGTGTCCTATTATATATCCAATCTTCTGCTTCTGGCAACTCATGTTTAGAGCGTGGAAAGCAGAGAGGATCAATTCTAAACTCATTTTGATCTCTTGCTATCGCAACTGATCACCTGCGTCTATGCTACAAGAAGTAGATTTTATGTCTAAAGGTACCAGGATCATGACTGTTAGCATCCTAATCACTACATATGTTCGTATATGGTCCGGGGAGTCTCATCGCGTTAATCTTTCTGTATGCTTGTCGTACAAGTGTTGATACGGTAATCAATCGTTCAAATAGTAGGCATCAAACCTTTTCAAATAGGTTATTCGCAGTTCTTCGGTCTCGAAAAAGTATTCATTCACTATATGGCGGAGCATGCGAAGCACCCTGTATGCGGATGCGGTATACTTAAAACAAAACAATCTCGCACCTATCCCGCACCCGATGCAGTGCGCCGTATTGCAACCGTCAGCAAGAATGATACACGATGAAACGTTTAACACCCGAAGAAGCCGCCATGCTCATGCCGTGGTTTCTGCCCGAACGACCGGGGCCGTTGATCGGACTGCATGTCATCAATACCGGGCGTGGTGCCTGTTTGGTAGACCGCTGGCCCGAACCACGCGCCGTACTTGTCCAGATAGGTGATAACTACTCAATGTGCGGCGACCCACACGTGCTGAAACCGGAAGATTTACAGCCCCATCTTAAAGGTTTTGTCGAAGCACCTGCACCGTTTGTGCCATTGCTGAAGGCTGCCTTTCCTGATATGCAGGTGTGGCCCCGCATCGTCTTTGAGCAACCCGCCCTGCCCGACATTGCGGCACCCGCCCACGCCGAGGTACGCCGCCTCACCGCATCCGACGTGCACCACCTGCATGGACTGAGCGACGATATACGCTGGATCAGTGGTACCTGGGATGGACCGGAAGCACTGGCGGCGAGCGGCTACGGGTGGGGTGCGTTTGTGGCGGGCAGGCTGGCTGCCGTGACGTGTAGCTTTTTTGTTGGCAGCACCTACGAGGATATTGGCATTGTTACCGAGCCGCAATTCCGCAAGCAAGGATTGAGCACCACCTGTGCCGGGGCGCTCTGCGGTGACATCCGCGCACGTGGGCACCTGCCCAGTTGGACAACATCGCAGGACAACACGGCCAGCAGGCGCGTCGCCGAAAAACTGGGCTTTGTGGTGCAGCGCTATGATGAACTGTATGTGATTGGTGTGCCGATTCCTGCGACGGCATAGGACGCTGCCATTTTAAAGGCCATACTGCTGCATCACAGAAATAATGGCCCGCTGCGACAACCACGCCAGCAATTGCCACGGCACCTGCCGCCGCTGCGCCTAGTGGCAATTCGTCAGCCGTGCGCCAGCGGTAGGGCGTTTGGTGGGCGAGCCGTGCATCGTTCAGCGGCAACGCCTGTCCACCCACCACCACAATTTGCACCTCGGCATCAACATTGGCGATAAACGGGCGTGGTCCCTCTGCGACGAGTGGCACCAGCACACGGCGAGCATAATCGCTGGCGGGCAGGCTGTGCCAGGGCACCTGCGCGCGGTGCTGACG
>JAAUSQ010000313.1 GCA_012033195.1 Chloroflexaceae bacterium | reverse complement strand
CGGCTGATGGAACACTACAACCTGCCCGTGCCTGCCGACCTGCGCGACGAACTGACCCGCCTGCAATACGAGGGACGCGGCACGGTGCTGCTCGTCAACCAAGGCGGGCAGTGGCTCGGCATCATTAGCGTGATGGATAGCGAGCGCCCCGATGCCGCCGAGCGAATTGCGGCACTGCGCCGCGCCGGTATTGAAAAGATAGTGATGCTTACGGGTGATAATCAGCGGGTCGCCGAGGCCATGGCGCGACGACTTGGCATCGACGAAGTACACGCCGAACTGTTGCCCGAAGATAAGTTGCGCCTGGTTGAGACGTTGCAGCAGCAGTATGGCCCGGTCGCCATGATCGGCGATGGCATCAACGATGCGCCCGCCCTGGCAACTGCACACGTTGGTATTGCGATGGGTGCAGCGGGCACCGATGTAGCGCTGGAAACCGCCGACGTGGTGCTGATAGCCGACGACCTCGGTGCTATCGAGCGTGCCGTACGCATCAGCCGCCGCGCACAGCGGGTGGTGTGGCAGAATATTACCTTTGCACTGGCAGTGGTGGTCGTCCTCGTTGCACTTACGCTCACTATCGGCATTCCGTTGCCGCTTGGTGTCGTGGGGCACGAAGGCAGCACTATCCTGGTTGTGCTGAACGGGTTACGCCTGCTGGCGGGCAATCGGTAGAACCACTCGAATTATGCACCGCTACCCCTTGCCCCAGTGTGTGGGCGAGGGGTTTTTGGGATACGAGTAAGTAATATACCTATTTTGATACCGTACCTTGTGCAAAATTCAAAATCGCGTTACTATGTAAAAAGGTACCATGTTGACCTCATGGCAATTCTCCTATTGCCCCAACGACTACATAGTACATATTGGACAAGCTAAGGTATGAGTAAGACAACTATGAACTATGGGAGTGAGGCGGCGAGGCCGCCTGTTTTTATTGGCATTACCACCCAGAGCCGCGACGAACAGACTGAGCGGTTTGCGCTTCGCATGCTGTATGTTGATGCAGTGCGGGCAGTGGGCGGGGTTCCGGTGCTGCTCCCACCCGGCGAAACCCACCTTGAAAGACTTTTTAGCCGTCTCGATGGGCTTATCCTGTCGGGCGGCGGCGATATCGACCCGACGCACTACGGGCAGCCACGCCATCCGACCAATTACCTGATCGATCGTGAGCGTGACACCTTTGAGATTCACCTGGCCCACCTTGCCGTGCAGCATCAGCTTCCGACGCTTGGCATCTGTCGCGGCGCTCAGATCCTGGGTGTAGCACACGGCAGCGCCCTGGTACCCCATATTCCCGATGTATTCCAGGGCAATGTACAGCACTGGGGCCGCATCGAAGGCGAGCATCTTGTCTTCACCGAGCACCCGGTTGCGGTTGAGCCAGATAGCCGCCTCGGTGAAGCGATTGGCGTACCAACCTTTGTTGTGCCATCGCTCCATCATCAGGCCGTGCAACAGGTTCCGGCAGGCTGGCGAGTTGCGGCCCGTGCCGCCGATGGAGTGATCGAGTCTTTTGAGCACTGCACGCACCCCTGGATGGTCGCGGTACAATGGCATCCGGAAGCAGCCTACACCTACGAACCGCAGTGCCGCCTCTTTACGGCCCTGGCACAGGCGGCACGCCAGCATCGCCATGGCAGAAACTGATACAAAGTCCTCGCTTTCTCTATCCCAAAATAGATCAGTTTCGCTTGACAGGCTGTACGGAGCAAAGTATCATTGAAAATACTATAAAATTGCCATAGTTTAGCCCTATTCGCTGCGCAGGCGGAGAGAATATTTTGTGCATTTTCGCTTCGACTGGCGCACCTTAACAACTGCATAGGAGGCGAACGTGTCCGAACTGATCTGGATCGTGCCTGCGATTCTGCTTGTTGGCCTTGCGCTCGGCGGTGGCACAGGCTTTTACCTGGGCAAGCGCCTGTCGCAACGTGATATAGAATCGCAAGTACAGCAGCAGGAAACCCAGGCCCGCTTGTTGCTCGAAGAAGCACGGTCGCAACAGAAGGAAATTTTGTTACAGGCCAAGGATGACGCCTTGCGTATACGTACCGAAGCCGAAGCCGAACTGCGCGAAGGCCGTCAGACATTGCAAAAACAGGAAGAGCGGTTGCAACGGAAGGATGAAAATCTCGACCGGAAGCTCGAAGCGCTCGACCGACGTGAACGCCAGATCCAGCAACGTGAAAAACAAACTGAGCATAACTACCAGGACTCCGACCGATTGAAGCAACGGCAGGTTGAAGAATTGGAACGCTCTCGGCCCTTAGCCGTGACGAAGCACGGGAGATTGTCCTGGCGGAAGCGGAGCGCGAAACCCGCGAAGAGGTCGCACGTCGTATTCGTGAAATTGAAATGGCGACACGCGAAGACGCCGATAAGATCGGACGCAAAATCATCAGTCTGGCGATCCAACGTTGTGCGTCAGAGTATGTTGCGGAAGTGACCGTCTCGACGGTTAACCTGCCCGGTGAAGAACTGAAAGGACGCATTATCGGACGGGAAGGCCGCAATATTCGCGCCTTCGAACAGATTACCGGGGTAGATATCATTGTCGATGATACACCGGAAGCTGTTACCCTTTCGTGTCACGACCCGGTACGCCGCGAAGTGGCACGCGTCGCGCTGATCAAGCTGCTGAAGGATGGCCGCATTCATCCCACCCGCATCGAAGAAGTGGTCAACAAAACACAGCAAGAGATTGAGCAGATTATGCGCGAAGAGGGCGAACGTGTCGCATACGAAGCAAATGTCCAGGGGCTGCACCCCGACTTGATCAAATTGTTGGGGCGGCTCAAGTACCGCACCAGTTATGGGCAAAATGTGCTGAAACACTCACTCGAATGCTCATTGCTTGCCGCACATATGGCTGCCGAACTCGGTGCAAATATAAATGTCGCCAAAACCGCAGCCCTGCTGCACGATATCGGTAAGGCGGTGGACCACGAAGTCCAGGGACCGCATGCCCTGATTGGTGCCGATATTGTGCGTCGCCTGGGTCGCTCGGCGGCAATCGTCCACGCCATTGCGGCCCACCACAACGAAGAGGAGCCGCAAACGGTGGAAGCCTTCCTGGTGCAGGCTGCCGATGCTATTTCGGGAGGCCGACCGGGGGCCCGCCGCGAAACGATAGACCTGTATATCAAGCGCCTCGAAGCACTTGAAACGATTGCAACATCGTTTGGCGGAGTACAACGCGCCTTTGCTGTCCAGGCCGGGCGCGAAGTTCGCGTGATGGTACAGCCCGAAACAATCGATGACTTGAGTAGCATTCATCTGGCCCGCGATGTGGCTCGGAAAATCGAAGATAATCTTCAGTATCCTGGTCAGATCAAAGTCACGATTATTCGCGAGACACGTGCTGTAGACTATGCCCGCTAGGGGCAAAAGTATGGTATAGTCTCGTATGATAGCTGGTCGTATCAAACCAGCTTTATTCGTCGAGGCCCCGCTAGGGGCAAGCCGTAGGATCGTTGCTGATGCTGCGGTGTGGATATACATCAGTGTATCCGCTATCAACAATCTCATATTTTTGTGCCAAAGCCAAGGAGGTATGCATGAACCCTGCCCAGTTGCAACCAACCGCTACCCACGCTTTCGGTGAGAACGGTCACGTGATCGAAGAGCTGCCACATCCAACGCAGAACGGTGCGTCGGACGTGCCCACCGAAGTCTTGAAGGTGTCGTCGCGTTCGCGCCCCAGTGCCGTTGCGGGGGCGATTGCTGGTGTCATTCGTGAAAGCGGTGTCGCGGAAGTTCAGTCCATCGGAGCCGGTGCAACCAATCAAGCTATCAAAGCCGTTGCGATTGCCCGTAGTTATCTCTTCGAAGAAGGTATTGACATTGTTTGTGTCCCTTCTTTTATTGATGTATCGATAGAAGAAGAAGAGCGCACTGCGATCCGAATGTTGATCGAACGCCGTACCCCGGCTACAGACTAATGGCTTGTTGGCAGAGGATACGCCTGCCAGGATAACACACAACTCAATATTCAACGTGGCACAGCAAGCCGACCTCACGCTTGCTGTGCCAGCCTCCTGTCGTATCACCCGTTCGTGGCGCTCTGTCGTGTGTACAAGCGCCTCTTTTCATATGTCATCCACCCTGCCAGCACCAGCAGCAGCAGCACAGGTATGCGGATACTCCAGCCTGCCTCTACCAGCGGTTCAAAGCTAAAAAACAGCAGCGTATACCCCACCACCAGTAGCACCAGCCAGCCGCGCCGTGTCGGTGCGTGTGCCCGTAAATAGCTATAAAAAAGCAACCCCGGCACCACCACCAGCAGCGTATCGTGCGCCAGCAGGTGCGGACTGACCAGCAAGCCCAGCAGGAGCACCACCCCCACGCCGAGCGCTTGCGGTGCCGCATCCGCCGCCGCAATGCGCCGCCCCTGCCAGATTGTGCCAGCCAACACCAGCAGCAGCAACCCGCTGGTTATGCCGGTCGCCAGGGGCAGCGCTGCCTCACCCAGGAGCAGCACCAGTGCCCCGCGCAAGTTGTAAGCATCACGCACAAACAGAGCCGGCAGCGTGCCCACCTGTCGCACCCAATCGAGCCAGATGTGCCACCCCAGCACCCCGCTCGAAACCCCAAACAGGATGCCGCCATACACCACCCCGCTGCCGAGTGCTCGCCAGCGCCGAGCGCCGAGCAGCAGCGCACAAGGCACCAGCATCAACTGGGGTTTGATACACCCCAGTGCCAGCCAGAAGCCCGCAGCGGCATTATCGTTGCGCTGAAAGGCCAGCACAAACTGCAACAGGCAAATGGTCATCCAGAGC
>JAAUSQ010000312.1 GCA_012033195.1 Chloroflexaceae bacterium | reverse complement strand
GGGCGTGGCCTACAAAAAGAACGTGAGCGACATCCGCGAGTCGCCTGCGCTTGACATCATCCACCTGCTGGGCGAGAAGGGGGCCACCGTCAGCTATCACGACCCGATGGTGCCCACGGTGAACATCGATGGGCTATCTATGACATGTGTGCCCGACCTGTTCGAAGCGCTACGCAACGCGACCTGTGTTGTTATCGTGACTGACCACTCGTGGTACGACTGGGACAAGATCCGACAGCACGCCGCGCTGATTGTTGATACACGTCGGGCTATTCGTTCACAAGATGTATAGAGAAAGAATATGACTGCTTCACCACCAACGCCGCCCGTGTCCGAAACGTTCGAAACAGTGCTTGTCACCGGAGCGGCGGGTTTTATCGGGGCCAGTGTGTGCGCGTTGCTCTTGCAGCAGGGCCGCACCGTGATCGGTATCGATAATATTAACGATGCCTACGATGTGCGTATCAAGCACTGGCGGCTCGATCAGTTTCAGGCACACCCCGGCTTTACCTTCTACGAGGCCGATATCAGCGAGTACAATGCGCTTGCGCCGATTGTTGAGCAGCACCGCCCACAGGCCATCATCAATCTGGCGGCGCGGGCCGGTGTGCGGGCCTCGGTCGAAAATCCCTGGATCTATATTTCGACCAACACAACTGGCACGCTCAACCTGCTGGAACTGTGTCGTGTGCATAATGTTACCAAGTTTGTGCTGGCCTCCACATCAAGTCTGTACGGAACACACAACCCGCGCCCCTTCCGCGAGGATGCCGACACCAACCACCCGCTTTCGCCCTATGCTGCCTCGAAAAAGGCCGCCGAGGTGATGTGTGCAACCTATCACGCCCTGTACAATATTGATGTCACTATTCTGCGCTACTTCACAGTGTATGGCCCCGCTGGTCGCCCCGATATGAGCATGTTCCGCTTTGTGCAGTGGATCAGCGAGGGGCACCCGGTGCAGGTGTACGGTGATGGCACGCAGTCGCGAGACTTCACCTATATTACTGATATTGCACGTGGCACCGTCGCAGGGCTAAAGCCACTGGGGTACGAAATTATCAACCTGGGATCAGATACGCCGGTGGTGCTGATGGCTGGCCTGCGCCTGATTGAGCGGTTGGTTGAGCAACCCGCCGAGATTATTTATAAGCCGCGCCACCCCGCCGATGTGATGGCGACCTGGGCCGATATTGGCAAGGCCGAACGGCTGCTTGGTTGGCGACCACAAACCACCTTCGCCGAGGGGGTGAACAATCTGGTTGAGTGGTACCGCACCAATCGCGACTGGGCCAGCACTATCGAGACGTAGCCGCGTTATTGGGCGAAGGGCGAACGGAAGCGCACAATGCGGGCGAGGGCCGAACAGCCACGCGCTAGTACGAGATAAACTATGACCGAACACACTCTTTATCACGCCGATATTCATACACCGGTACGCCAGACTTACCTGGTGACCGGTGGAGCGGGCTTTATTGGTTCGCATCTGGTCGAGATGCTCTTGCAGCAGGGGCATCGGGTGCTGGTCATCGATGACCTCTCAACCGGCCTGCTCGAAAATATCGTGCATCTACGGCAACACCCCAACTTCCACTTTGCCCGCGCCAGCATCACCAACGAACTGGTGCTCGACCGTCTCACCTCCGAAGCCGATATTGTGATCCACCTCGCGGCGGCGGTGGGGGTCAAGCTGATTGTCGAAAATCCGGTCAGGACGATTGAAACTAACATTATGGGTACCGAAGCGGTGCTGCGGGCAGCGGTGCGCTATGGGGCGCGGGTGCTGGTCGCTTCAACATCCGAGGTATACGGCAAAGGTACCCGCATCCCCTTCCGCGAAGATGACGATGTGGTACTGGGGCCAACCAGCCGCAACCGCTGGGGCTATGCCGCCTCGAAGATGCTGGATGAGTTCCTGGCGCTGGCCTACTACCGCGAACAGAACTTGCCCGTGGTGTTGTTCCGGCTGTTTAACACCGTGGGGCCACGGCAGCGTGGGCAGTATGGGATGGTCATTCCGCGTTTTGTGCAGCAGGCGCTGGCGGGCGAACCGCTGACGGTGTACGACGACGGCGAGCAATCACGCTGCTTTTTGCACGTTACCGATGCAGTGCGGGCAATTCTGGCGCTGGCCGAGCGAGACGAAGCTATCGGGCAGGTGTTTAATATCGGGGCCACCGAAGAAATCACCATTCGCGGCCTTGCCGAGCGGGTGCTCGCAGAAGTTGATACCTTTTATGCCGCCCACCCCGAACGCTCCGCCCCACCCCGCCCCGCCGAGCGGCTGCGCTTTGTCTCGTATGCCGAAGCCTACCACACCCCCGACTTTGAAGATATGCGCCAACGGGTGCCCGACATTTCAAAAATCTATCAGCATACGGGATGGCACCCCGAACGCTCCCTCAAAGACATTCTGTGTAGCGTTGTGCAGCATATGGCGGGGTAGCCGAGCAGGAAGCGCAAAACTCAGGTAACAGGCACGGGGGCTGTAGGCCAGAAGAACAGCCCACCCGTGCGAGCTAGCCTATCGCCTGATACGTGAAAGAGTACAGCAGATGCGGGGGATACCTATCGGTGGTGTGCTGCTGCTCCTGGCCCTGCTCTACCTGCGAACGCTAGCACCCGGCATCACCTGGGCCAACAATGGCAGCGATAGCGGCGATCTCATCACTGCTGTGCTCACAGGCGGCGTACCCCATCCAAGCGGCTACCCGACCTATCTGCTCGGTGCTTCGCTGCTCAGCAGAGTGCCGATTGGCACACCCGCGCAACGTATCACGCTGCTTTCGGCACTGGCGGCCCTGCTGACGGTAGCACTGGTGGCTGTGCTGGTGCAGCGCATCCTGCGCCCCACCTTCGCGCATTCACGCCTGCCCGCTGCGGCGGCGGCACTGGCGGCTGGCTGGCTCGGTGTGTCGCCGCTGTTCTGGTCACAGGCGGTCATTGCCGAAGTGTACACCCTCAATGCGTTGTTTGTGGCGCTGCTCCTGCTGTTGCTCTATCGTTCGCTCACCTGCACGACTCCCGCCTCCCCTGCGCGTGCTCTCACCGAGGGCGGCATGGTCGGGTTGGCGCTCGGTACACACCTGACAATTGTGCTGCCTGTGCTGGTGTGGCTGGGCGTGGCAGCGGCTACCTCTCCCGCCGAACGGCGCGGCGCGGCGCTCCTGGGGCGAGCCGGTGGGGTGCTGGTGGGGGCGCTGGTGTATGTGCTGCTGCCGCTACGGGCCGCTGCCCTGCCGCCGGTCAACTGGGGCCACGCGGCAACCTGGGACGGCTTCTGGTGGGTGGTGTCCGGGCAACCTTACCGAGGCCTCCTGTTCGGTGTGCCGTCGGCGCTGTTGCCCGACCGGGTGCATGCCTGGGCCGATCTGCTGGTGCAGCAGTTTGGCTGGCCCGGTGTAGCCCTTGCGCTGGTGGGCTTGCTCTTTGCGCCGCCCCACGCGCAGCGCTTCGGCTGGCTGTCGGCAGCGCTGGCGGCGGGCTATTCGCTGTTTGCTATCGGCTACAACACGACCGACTCGCACGCCTACCTGCTGCCCGTCTACCTGATTGTGGCAGTATGGGTGGGCCTTGGTACAGCGCAGGTATGGGCACTGCTGCACCAGCACGCGCCCCGCGTAGCGCCCGCCCTGCTGCTGGTGCTGGTGGTGTTTGCTGGCTGGTCAGCGTGGCGCACGCTGCCGCAGGTCGATGCCCACTACGACACCCGCGCTACCGACTTTGCCGAGGCAGTGCTTGCCAGCGTGCCGCCCGATGCGATTGTGACTACCAGCAGTGATCAGGATACCTTTGCACTCTGGTATCATCATTATGGGTTGGCACAGCGCCCCGATGTTGTGCTGGTGGTTGCGCCGCTGCTCTCGTTTGAGTGGTACCATACCACCCTGTACGCCACCTACTCCACGTTGCCATGGCCTGCTATCGGTACCCCCGACTGGCCCGCCGCGCTTGCCGAGCGCACCCGCCGCCCGCTCTGCCACACCGACCCGCTAACACCACTGCACTGCACAGCCCCGCCGCCCTGATAGTGTATGGCTGGGTATAGAGATACTACTTTATTGTTCTAAAAGGTGTTACTCTAACAGCTCTATCCAATACACGCTTTAAATATCAATGCATATAGAAGAGATACATTATTGCTACCGTGTTGTATCTTTTAACTGTATGGACAAATTCTGTTTATTCAAGTTGATATCAGTGCGACGGTTGACCGGATCGGGCCTATTCTGGCTAGGCTGGGCACGGCTCTTTGCCGTGGGTGGCGTGCTACTATCGCTGGCGATTGCTCTGTTTGCGTGGATAGACCAAGTGCTCCCTTTGATTGACCATCGACGCTGCACAGGGTGCGGCGTGTGTGTGGAGCGCTGCCCAACCCAAGCAGTCATATCCTACGGCAGCGTGCCGTGATTACCGTGCCAGAAGCGTGTACCTTCTGCGAGATCTGCGAGAGTTGTTGTCCGGTGGGGCCATCGCGCGTCCGTTTGTGATACGGTTCGCGGTGCACACGCCCGATCCGACTGAACAGCGGCTCGATTGCTGTGAAGGCTGCCCGACCATGTATGACCGGGCACGCTAGATGCGTCATTCCTCATAGCGGCGCGGCATCGCCAGCGAATGCCACCCGCCCGCCTCTTGCAGCGCGAACAGGTTGGTGACAGCAAGCGCCACACCCACGCTCGACCCGCTGACGCCGTCGCGGGTGTATCTCCCACGGCTGGTGCGGTAGATTCATGCTTCGTTCAGTGTGGGGTACAGTTGTGCCCACCGCTCCGTTTGGTTTTGCTGTT
>JAAUSQ010000311.1 GCA_012033195.1 Chloroflexaceae bacterium | reverse complement strand
TGACAATTCTTCAACCACAATGCCACGTCCTTCCAGACGCGACTGCAAGACCTCGCGGATGGACTGCGACACCAGCGGGCGTTGTGTGATCAGTTCTTCGGCAGTGAATTGTGCCGTTGCCGCCTTGACCGATTCCTGAATCGCCGGGTCGATCACAACATCGACATAGCCCACGCCAATCTCGCGCACCAGATCATCAACCTGCTCGGCGTTGGGGCGATAGTTTAGCACCACCTCGGCTGTCACGGTTTGCAAGTCGCGTGAAGCCGCCGTCGAATTGGAGACCCGCCGCTGTGTCTTGACATCCACAATGGTCACTTCGGTGACAAACGGCGTGCGAAAGTGCAAACCTTCTGGCAAAATGCGCTGCACTTCACCGAACCGCTTGACCACGCCGCGTGTACCTGCATCGATGACAGTCATTGAGTTGGTGACAAATACCGTAGCAACCAGCAGCACAATGCCGATTACCATCAGGGCCGACACCGAGCCAGCCGTCATCGCCAGGTTGGAAAGACCACCCCCGCGATTGCCACCGCTATTACCAGGACCACGTTGAGTCATGGAGAAACCTCTTTGCTAGTTATACTTATGCCAGCACGTCTTATGTCGTGTTACCTGTATCATACCACGGCTCGGACGATGGCGGTCGCGGGCCGTTCAATATCGCGTATGCTATTTGTTGCAAAAAGTGTCAGACAGCGCGATAGTGCCCAGCGCTACTCACCACCCACGACAGTATTCTGCATCGCCTGCCACAGTTCCGCGACGTGCTCGCGTTCGGTCGAGAGGGAGCCAATCGATACCCGCACCAGCCAGCGCCCATCGAGAATGGCCGGGGTGAGGTAGGCCATACCCGACTGATTGATGCGGTTGACCCATGCCAGCGTATGGGCATCAAGGGCATCGCCTGCCAATCCGGGCGGTTCGTGGCGCAAGCAGATTGTCTGGAGAGGTACGGGCGCAAGTATTTTCCAATCGGGGGCCGCCTGCACCTGTGCTGCCAGCCATTGTGCGTTCTCGATGTCGCGTCGAATACGCTGCTGCAACCCTTCAACGCCCTCCTGCCGGATCAGGCACCACAGCTTCAGCGCTCGAAAGCGCCGCCCCAACGGAATGCCCCAATCGCGCAGGTTCTTGACCTGACTATCCACAGCGCTTTGCAAATAGCTGGGGTTGGTGTTCATTACGCGCACCAGATGGGCCGGGTCACGCACGTAAAAGAGCGAACAGTCAAAGTTGGCCCCCAGCCACTTGTGCGGGTTCAGCACCAGCGAGTCGGCCCCTTCGATGCCCTGCCACATCCAGCGGTATTCGGGCACAATCATTGCTGAGCCAGCCATCGCCGCATCGACGTGCAGCCACAGCCCCTGTGCACGGGCAATGTCGGCAAGCGCTGCGAGAGGATCGAGCGCAGTGGAGGCGGTGGTGCCGGTCGTTGCGACGATGGCACAGGGCACCTGTCCGCGAGCGCGATCTGCGGCTATCGTCTGACGCAGAACGTCGGCATCCATGGCATAGGTGGCATCAGTGGCAATCGCATGCACGTTGTCGCGCCCGAAGCCTGCCAGCAATGCCGCCTTCTCGACCGAGCTATGGCTCTGTATGGATGTATACACTACCAGCGGCTGTGCTTCGGCCTGAAGACCGCCGCGCACGCTTGAATAGTCGGTGGTGCGTTCGCGGGCACACAGCAGCGCAATCAGGGTGCTCACCGAGGCGGTATCTTCGATCACACCGCTCCACGCCTCCGAGAGGCCCACCATCTGGCGCATCCAGTCGGCGGCCACTTCTTCTAGTTCGGTCAGGGCCGGACTGGACTGCCACGCCAGCCCCAGCACGCCCAGGCCACTGCTCAGGTAATCGCCCAGCACCGAGGACAGTGCTGCATTAGCGGGAAAATAACCATAAAATCGGGGGTGCTGCCAGTGGACAAGCCCCGGCACAATGATCTGCTCCATATCCTGGAAAATCTGCTCAAACGGCTCTGGTCGGGTGGGAGGGGTTGGTGGGAGTTGCCCACGAATGGCACCGGGCGCAGTTGGCGTCATCACCGGATACGTTGCGATATGAGCACGGTAATCTGCAATCCAGTCGATAAGCTGGTGCCCAATCCGTCGAAATTCTTCTGCATCCATTGCATCTCCTCGCTTTTCACGGTGGTGTAGCGTATTGAATGAAACCTATCAGACCTGACTATAGTACTACAGGAACATCGGTGGGGCATCCGACAGAGAGAGGAAACCGGCAAGCAGGCGATGAGCACACAAAGACTACAGGCCACCGAGTTGCTTCGGTAGCCTGTAGTTATGGAAAACGCCCTGCCTGGCTAGAGATACGACAAAGGTTCAGGAATGCGCTTCTTCTTCAGGGTTGATCTTGCTCACTACAAGACCTAAGATAACACCAGCAACCGCACAGAACACCGCCAATGCACCTGCAAACACGATATGGGCCGGGTCCATTGCATGCAGCCAGAAGTTGATGCCAAGCGCAAGGCCTACCAACAACCCGACGAATGCGCCGCTTAAAAGCGGATTGCCCACGTTGAACAGGCTATTATCTTGCACCAGCACGCCCTGTTTGGTCTCGCTTCCTGCCATGAATGTCGCTCCTTTTGTATCATCAAGCAAGGTGTGTCAACCAGCGTTGATAGAAATAAATGCCTTCGTCTTGGCTTGTAGTATAACAAGATCCTGGCGTTTTGTGAGAAAAGACACAATCACCCAGCGTGAATGCGTGCTAACATTTGAATCTGGGTGCTCTTCGATTGATACCGATCAGGTTATCTTTTTGCTTAGTGAAGAAATCTATACTTAATCGGGCTATTTCTTGCAAAAATCTCTCGCTTTAAGCATAAAAAAAACGATGTAACATGTTACTTACTATGTGAGAGGTGTTATCGCTTTTTGTATCAAGGAACACCCATGGAGCACGTGACATACTTTCAGGCTGTACAGTGGCTCCTGAAAGCAACCCAGAACGACGACCCGACTCCCCCACCGGCTCGCCTCTGTGCAACCCTTGCCGCTTTACCGGATACACGCGGAGTATTACTGACATTGCTAGCAAAGATTGGTGAACATGCTGACTTTACCCGTGAACCATCGTACCAGCAGTGTATGCACGATATTCCCGCCTATATCGACCGGGAACGCTTCCGTAGTCAAATTGTCGCGATACGGACATATCCGCATGTCTGGTGGAGTCTGTGGCTCTATCCTGCATGTGCACGCGTATATGAACTAACTCATTCGCTGATAGAAGCTGAACAACGTGGCGATATTCTCCCGTTTGCCCTGCCCATCCTGCCAGCAGAACCGATCATTCTTGGGGAAGTAACCATTGCAGGATCACTTATCGCACAGATCTATCGGCTGCTCGAAGTTATGGGCACCGCGCAGGGCAATGCCAACGAAGATGATGCTGTGCTTTCGGAGGATGAGCAGCAGGGCTATGCAATTAATGTGACCATGCACCTGCGGCACAAGGAGGGCGGACGCATTCTAGTATCCATTCAGCCGCCTGTTCAGGGTATCGCAGTGCTGACCGTCCGGGATCTTCGCATCGAGTTTCCATTTGATGAAACGGGCATTGCATCTACAATTGTTCCGGCCTCTGTCCTTGAAAACATCTCGCACCACACCGATCTACAAATCACAATCCAGCAGAATGACGACCCGGATTAATGGGGACCCGATGCAATACAGGCTATTCATCGGGGCGGGTGTCATCATTCAATAACCACGTCAGATCCTCGGAAAGCTGTACATACAGCGCCATACTCTCCGGGTTGGCATCTAGGTGGCGCAGCAGGGCCGCAAATGCCGGGTTGCTATCAACATCCTCGCCAGCCTGTTCTGCCTCTACCAGCAACGGAATCAGAAGCCGCACTTGCGCGGGTGTCAGTGTATCGGCTGCACGCAAGGCCCGCAGCAACCGCTTTGCCAACTGGCGCGTTGACAATGAAGCATTATCCATCTCAGCCACCTGTACCCTATCCTGCACCCATCTGCGCCTATCAAGCGCCAATGGTCAATACCCTGGTAAATAGCACCTGTGTTACAATACACTTCATGGAACACAAACTACCGCCGTGGCTGCGCCTGCAACACCTCGCAGATCGTGATCCACGCAGGGCAGCACACCTCGCACAACGTGCGCTTGAACAAATCTCACCCGATCACCCCGCCTATGCATGGGCAGCCTGTGCCTATGGCTATGCCGCTATGCGCTGGGAACGGAGCGGACATTGCCTACCAGTGGCTCGAAACGGCCTGCACCCTGCTCGCGGCACAGGGCCATACCATGGCAGTGCTGCACTGTCGCCGTGCCCTCGTAATGAGCACCCTGCTAACGCCCTATCACCCCATCCAGCATGCCACTATCCCCGACCGGCTCGATGGACTGATCGAAGTATATAACGCTGCTGAGCACCCCCTTGAAGCAGCACGTACCAGTATACAGCGTATCTGGTTTTTGAACATGCAAGGCGACCCCCGCGACGCACTCGCCACCGCCGAGGCTATCGAGCATATTATTATGCAGCAGGGCACCCCCTATGATCAAGGCTGGTTGTTGCGGCTCAGAGCGCATGCCTGTACCCGCCTGGGACAGACCGAACTGGCCCGCCGCCTGCTGGCCCAATCGATTGAGCGATTTACACAGGTGCGCTCGCCGCTGGAGCTTGCCAAGTGCTGGACAGTTGCCGCCGATATCGACCAGCGCAGCCAGCACTATGAGCAGGCGTTGGAAACCTGGATCGCGCACGCGCTATGTTTCAGCGGCTCGCGTTGCCGCGTCGTGTAGTGCTGTGTGATGTA
>JAAUSQ010000310.1 GCA_012033195.1 Chloroflexaceae bacterium | reverse complement strand
GCTGCCGCGCGAACTAGCCCTGGGTGCGCCGGTGCTGCTGGTACTTGGCGCAGCCAGTGTTATCTACGGGGCCACCCTGGCCATCGGGCGCTCCTCGTCGAGCGAGGCGCTGGCCTACTCGTCAATCAGCCAGGTAGGCTACCTGCTGATTGTGCTCAGTCTGGGCGGCGTCATCGGCTATAGTGCGGCGGTGCTCTATGCAGTGACCAATGCGCTGAACAAGACCCTGCTCTTTTTAGCGGCGCCACTGCGGGGCTGGCTGGTCGGGGCGGCGCTGGCCCTTACGGTGGCACTGCTGATAAGCAGCAATACTGCCGTTGCTCCTCCCGAAGCCGCAACCGAGCCGGGAGCGACACGGCGCTGGCTGCTGCTCGCCCTGCTGGTACTCGCGGCGACGCTGCGCTTGCCTTTCCTGGGGAGCGCCGAGTTCCAGGGGCGACGGAGGCCCGCGCTATCTGCTGGCGATGGGCATCCGGCACGGGCAGGACGACCTGCTGCTGCTGCATCGGAAAGGCCCGCTCGAAGCGCTGTTGCCCGCCCTGCCGCTGGTCGCCACGGGGCAGGTCAACGAGTGGACGGCCGCCTGCCGTTTGCGCTGGCGGGTATTGGCACCGTGCTGGGCGCGTATCTGCTAGCTGAGCGGCTCTTCCCACGCCGGAGCATCGGCTGGCAGGCGGGGCTGGTTGCTGCGCTGACGCTGGCCCTAGACGGCTTCCTGATAGCCTTCTCACGCATTGTGCAGTACCAGAGCATTGTGCTGCTGATGAGTACCGGGGCCGTGCTGTGTGCGTGGCAGGCCGCGCAAGGTGCGCCCCATCCGCGCCGCTGGCTGACCGTTTCGGCTGCGCTGGCAGCGGTGGCGCTGCTCGCACACTACGACGGTATCTATGTGCTGCCCGTGCTGGTGTGGCTAGCACTGTGGACGGCGTGGCAGCAGGGGCGACAGCCTGCCGTGTGGCTGCGGCTGTTGTGGCTGCCCGCCCTGATGGGCGCGGGGCTGCTTGCCAGCTTCTATATACCGTTCTTCACACACGAGCAATTCGGCGGTACTATCGGCTACCTCTCCGATCGGTGGGGCAGGAAGGCGCGGCAGGTGGCTGGCTGTTCAACAATCTACCGGCCTACTACGAACGCGCCACCTTTTACAGCACCACCTACCAGATGCACTGGCTGATTGTGGTACTCGCCGCCGCAGTGCTGGCGTGGCTGCTGCGCTATGGTCGTCCACGCTGGCTGGGTGGAGTGCTGGCGCTGCTGTGGGCGGCGGGTTGGCTGGTGCTCCTGGTCAACCCGGCTGGGTATCAGCTTGACGGCTGGAACGTGGCGCTGCTGGTCTTTGCGCCACCGCTGATCGGGCTACTGCTTGCGCCGCTGTGTCGGCCCGCTGCGCCTGATGGTGCTCTGGTTTGGCGGGGCATTCATCGCGCACGCCTTCTTGATTGCCGACCCGCGCACCCACTTCTACACAATGCAAGTACCCAGTGCGCTGCTCACGGCGCTGGCCGTCGTTCAGCTCTGGCACGTTGTCCCTTCCCGGTTGCGGCCTGGCACTCGCGCCACATTGCTGACAGGCGCGGCGGCGGTGGTGCTGCTGGCGGTGCCCTACCTCTCCCTGCTCTACCTGATGCAATCGCCAGAGTATTACCGCTTTTTCCCGGCTTCGCGCCCTGCTATCTATCGCGCTAGCTACGGCGACACGGTACCCGGTGGGGGGCATTTTGGCTTTCCGCACCGCGACGGCTGGAAGGTGGCGGGCGAGTTGTATCAGGCGGGTGTGCTCCAGGGCACCTATGCCAGCAATCAGCGCGACCGCGTCGGCGGTTGGTATACACGCGGCGCATTTCAGTGCGAAGACAACCCCGATGCTTTCCTGCTGGCGACCTGGGATACCGCCCGCCTGCCCGCCGAATATCGCCAGCAATACTACCCCTCGGCATGTGTGCTGGTGGATGGTATGCGGATGCTGACGGTGTTTGAGCGTCAGCCACCCACCGACCCACCGCGCCCGCTGCTGCTGGATGCCTACATTGCCGACTTTGACCGCCGAGCCGTGCCCAACTTTGCAGTACAGGATGCCTTGCTCACTACTGTGCCCCAGCACAGCAGCGGCGCAACCTGGCAGGCGGGCATCACGCTGGCAGGCTATGACCTCGCACGTCCGACCCGCGCACCCGACCAACCGCTGCTGCTAGCACTCTACTGGGAGACAACAACGCACCTGCCCGAAGATATAACAGTGGATGTTGTCCTGGTATCACAGCATGGTATGATAGCGGGAGAAGCGCACATTGTCTGTACACCCAACCCGCCTGCCCGCTGGTCGTTGGTGCTGCCAAACGAGACCATGCACCGCCTGACCATCGATGCAGCGCAACCCGCCGAATCGTATACGCTGCGGGTCGGGCTACGGAACAGCCGCACCAACGCACTGCTGCCGCTTTCGGATGGTGCAGAGTGGCTGATGTTAACAGTACTACCAGTAGAGACGCACGAGGAAGACTGATGAGATTCGTTATTCAACGCACTGCCGAACCGCTTGCTTTACCGGATGGTCGCCGGTTGGTATTGGGGGGATTGCTGCTGGCGCTCGTCGCAGAGCGCAGCGTGGCAATCTGGCATCTGCCGCAATCGGTGACAGTGGAGCAGGCCGACAAACCTGACCAGACGCTACAGATTATCGACTACACACGGCTGATACTGGTGCTGCTAGGGCTGGCGAGCCTGCTGCTTGCGGTGGGTCTGCTGCTGTCCCGGCGGCGTAAGCACAAGACAGACGAGGAGCAGAACGATGAGCAACAAAACGGCGAAGACTGATCAGCAGGATATTATCGCATCGGGCGAAGCATTGCACACCTTCGAGCGGCTGTTCGGTGAACACATTGCCACCGCACGCGCTGGTGCCGTGTTTGGCGCTCCGGTGCAGCACGGCAGCACGATGGTGATACCGTGCGCCGATGTTTTTATTGCGGGGGGCATCGGCACTGGCGGCGGCAGCGGCAGCGATGAAGATAACAGCAACGGCAGCGGCAGTGGCGCAGGTGCAGGCGGGACAGCACGCGGTCGCCCGGTTGCTATTATTGTGGTTGAGCCAGAAAAGGTGCGGGTTGAGCCTGTTGTGGATGTAACACGTATTGCACTGGCAGCACTGACAACGGTTGGCTTTGCGGTAGTGTGGCTGGCGGCGGCTGGCGCGGCAACCCGGCGCGACAAAGGCGGCGGCCCATCGCTGAAGGATCTACGCGAGGCAGTTTAATAAACGAAGCCTGCTACTCAACCACCATCGTATCAAGCAGCAGCGCATTGCCACCACTCAGCGCAGGGTCGGCAGGCGGCCCATCTGTCAGCGGCAGGCGCTGCCCGCTCTCCAATTCGTACAGCCCCACCACAACCTGATACGTTCCGGCGGGCGCGTTGGTCGGGACAGTTAGCGGCAGTTCAGCAGGTGTGTAGCGCCCTGTTTGCCACGCGCTGGTGGGCAGCGGCAGGTCAAGCTGAGCATAGGTCTGTCCATCTGGCCCGATCAGGCGTGCAAAGAGCCAGTCATCCTGCGGCAGCGGGGCATCGGTGCGCCACAGTAGCCGATAAGTAAGCGCCTGCCCTGGCTGTACCGGGTCTTCTGGCGGGTTGCGGTCGAAGCCGTGCAACCGGATGCTTGGCCCAAAGGTCGCCCCGACGGGATGGACAACACGCGACGGCACATCATAAATCCAGGCATACTCGACACCGTGAAGCTGGACGACGTGCAGCGGAGCCTGTTTGCCATAAAAGCGGTCGGCAGGCGGCGGCGGTGGCCCACCCTGCACCTCGCTGATATACACCACCAGATACCCGGCATTGCTACGCAGTTCGCCTGCACTGGGGAAAAACGCTTGCGCCCCGTCACGCAGGTATGGGTTAAACGAGGTGATCATCCGGCTCACAGTGAGTGCCCCGGTAATATCGTCCTGCTCGTTGAGCCACGCCGCCGCAAGGTGGTAGCCCTCGCCCCAGCCGACCGCAAACACCCGTGCCCCGGCCTGCGCCCCGCCGAGCATCTGATTAAACGCCGTAATATGGTAGGGGTGCCACGCGATGATATTGGCGATAGCGAGCACCGCTACGAGGCTAGCGGCGATGGTCGAGTGGCGAGTGGTCAAAGCGAATACGGCGTTCTGCGCTGTGCGCTTTACCCGTATAGCGCCCCACAGCCCCACCGCCGCCAGCACATCCAGCGCCGGAAAGACTGGCACCAGATAACGATTGAACTGCTTGGGGAACAGGCTCATCGCCAGCGTGAACAGCAGCACATAGCCCGCCAGTAGCGCCAGCGTGCGGCGCTGCGCTGCGTCTAGCCTGCTGCGCCACCAAACCACCGGCAGCAGCAGCAGCCCGATCAAAGTGATCGGGGTGGTACGCAGTGCCAGCACCGCTGGATACAACAGCGGCCCCGGTACATCGGTGCGCTGGCCCAGGAAAAATTACCCGTCATATGAGGCTGTGCGCCTTCCGCCTCCACGCCTGTTCGCAGCAGTTCGTACACCCGCAGCGGGTCGGCCCACGTCGCGGGCCATACCAGCAGTATCGTCAGGACAAACACAGCGCCCCAGATGCAGCTACAGCGCAAAGCGCACAGCGCAAAACTGCGATAACCGTTACTGGTCTGGCGTAGGGGTGCGGTCTGCTCCCATGCGCTAAGCAGCGCAATCGCCGCTATCATCGGCAGCATCACCAGTCCCGGCGACTTGCTGAGCACGGCCAGCGCACCACACCCCGCCGACAGCACGAGGTAGCCGACGTGCGCCCGCTGCTTGCCAGTACACCAGCGCCGCCAGCAGGCTGATCGTGGCAAACGTCATCAGCAGGCGCATCGGTGTGCAG
>JAAUSQ010000030.1 GCA_012033195.1 Chloroflexaceae bacterium | reverse complement strand
ATTGATGATCGGCATATTCTAGTCAATCAGCAATCGGTCAAGGCCGGCTATGCCCTACGGGTGGGCGATGTCGTCAGGGTACAGCCACCGCCGGTGCAACCGACCGAGCTACTGCCCGAAGCGATACCGCTCGATATTGTGTATGAAGATGCCGCCATTGCGGTGGTCAACAAGCCTGCTGGCATGGTGGTGCATCCCGCACCGGGGCATGCACGCAGTACGCTGGTCAATGCGCTGCTGGCACGCTACCCCGATATCGTGATCGGTGGCACGCTACGCCCTGGCATTGTGCATCGGCTCGATCAGGATACATCGGGCTTGCTGGTGGTGGCCCGCAACGATCAGGCGATGAAACACCTGACCAACCAGCAAAAGGCCCGCGCCATGCACAAAGCGTATCTTGCGGTGGTGGAGGGGCGAATGCAAGAGCCGAGCGGCACAATTGATCTGCCGCTTGGCCGCCACCCACACGACCGCAAGCGCCAGACAGTGCTGACAGACGGACGGGCAGCACGCACCCATTACCGGGTTGTTGAGCAATTGGGAGCCTACACGCTGCTGGAGGCACGGCTAGAGACAGGCCGCACCCATCAGATCCGGGTGCATTTTGCCATCAGCAGCGCCTGTGCTCGGTGATCAGTTGTACGGCCCACGCAAGCGCCCAACGCTCGGCATAGCTCGGCAGTTTTTACACGCCCACGAACTGGGCTTTGTACTACCCACCACAGGCGAATGGCACACCTTCCAGGCCCCACTGCCGCCCGACCTCGCGGCGATGCTGGACAAGCTCCGCCGGATGCGATAGCTAAAAGGTAACGTTGTGGCGGAACAGCAAAACCTTGTCTATCGTGTCATGCGTGCTGATGAGCATCCACAAGCATTAGTCGTTGGCATAAGAGCAAAAAATCCATTACGTCGAGTACATCCACAGCGCCACGTAACTCATGGAAATATCGAGCAGGATAATTGGATTTCGACAACGCGCAATTTATTATGGGCGCTATCAATGCAACCGCTCGAAGGTCAGCCTATTTACACAATCAATCTAGATGCGGTACAATCTCAAGTAATTGATTTAACGATACTTACCAACACACGAGGATGGAACCCTCGCTCACGTAATCTAGCCCTGAGAGCTTCTGAAGTTCTGATTGATACACATATTCCACCTGAAGCAATTATCAGTATCATCCCGTATCAGGAATAACACTATGCAAGCTATCGATTATCCAATTGCTACTATCCGCTATGAATGCGAAGATATGTATGGTTTTTTAAGTACACTTCGTGCGGGTGTGTTTTCTGAAGAACGCTATCGCAATCTTTTGCAGGCGTTGCAAACATACCGTGCAGCAATCCATAATAACGATATGATTGATCGCATTGTAGCGATGGATTTATACTATCTTGATATCGAATTTTCTGGTGCATTACAGTACTTTGTCACCCAATCAAACTACTACCATATAGTAGATGCACAACTCGAATGTTCAGAACTTATCATAGCTATTTTGACACCTGAATGGTTGCTTGTCGAAGAGCACAACAAACAGTAGCAGCATCTTCGGCCTGCCCCTGTTGCCTCACGCGGCGCTCTTGCGTAGCCGCATTTCCAGAATACCGTCATGAAATTTCTGTTGAAGTGTAGAAGTATCCACCTGTGCGGGCAATTTGCAGCGATAGGTGGCCTGCCCATTTGTATGATCAATATGCAGGATATTGTGCTCAACACGTACCTGTAGCGTACTGTCCTCGGCAATGGGCAGGTCGGCAACTACCAGCACCTCGTCCTGTTCATCAAACACATCCACTAGCAACGCACGCTCTGGTGGCAGCGGTGCGGCAGATTGGCGTGCGGGTGCGGGCGTGTCGGCGCGAAGCTGACGCGCCACCTGTGCGGCGATTGTCGGATTGCCAAGCATCCGCGCCACTGCGCCGGGGCCGCTACGTAACACAGCACGACGAATGGCATGCCGTTCTTCTGGTGTATAGATTCGGGTATGCGGTTGACTCATGATATCCCCCCTGATGCATGATGCACCGCTTGTGCTCGTACATTCTTCCCACTCTGCTCCCGGTACTTTCTGGTACCCTCGGTATTGCAAGGCGCGTGCCAACCAGAACGTCGCGTGAAATCCATCACGCGAGAGTATGCTACAATAGCGCCAAGTGACAACCTGAATAAGTAGCTGCTCGATGAAGGAGAAGGATTATGCGGAAGAAAATTTCCATCATTGGCGCTGGAAACGTCGGCTCAACCACGGCACACTGGCTAGCCGCCAAGGAATTAGGCGATATTGTAATGCTTGATATCGTCGAAGGTGTACCGCAGGGGAAGGGCCTCGACCTGCTGCAAGCGGGGCCAATTGAGGGTTACGATGCAATGATCGTTGGCACCAACGACTATGCTGATACCGCAAACTCGGATGTGATTGTGATTACGTCGGGTGCGCCACGTAAACCCGGTATGAGCCGCGAAGACTTGATCAAGGTCAACACCGATATCACCCGCTCGTGTGTACAGAACGCTGTCCCCCATTCACCCAATGCCATTATCATTCTCGTCAACAACCCGCTCGATGCGATGACCTATGTTGCCTTGAAAGAGAGCGGTTTACCTAAACAGCGTGTAATGGGGCAGGCTGGCGTGCTCGATACCGCTCGCTACCGCACCTTTATCGCCCAGGAAGTCGGGGTATCAGTTGAAGATGTGCAGGCAATGCTGCTCGGTGGGCACGGCGACGAAATGGTACCGCTGCCGCGCTTCTCCACCATTAGCGGTATTCCGGTAACGCAGTTCATTGCACCCGACCGCCTCGAAGCGATTGTAAACCGTACCCGCAAGGGTGGCGGTGAAATTGTGGCCCTGCTTAAGACCGGCAGCGCCTACTACGCGCCCGCCGCCGCAACTGCGCAGATGGTTGAGTCTATTCTGCTCGACAAGAAGCGCTTGCTGCCCTGCTCGGCCTATCTGGAAGGCGAGTATGGTCTGAACGATATTTACTTCGGCGTACCGTGTGTGCTTGGTTCCAATGGAATTGAGCGGATTATCGAACTGCCGCTGGACGATGCCGAGCAGGAACTGGTCCAGAAGTCTGCCGATGCCGTCCGTAGCACAGTAGAAACCCTCAAAACACTCTAACGTTTGCACCATAATGCGGCGGTATACAAGTGACTCATACCGCCGCTTTTCCCCTTTATTTTCCTTTACAAACGGTCGTAGTAGCTTTCTGCGCCGATGTCATGCTTGCGGCATGCTACATATGGCGTTACAATCAATGGAAGCAGATATTATCCCAACGTTTATGGGGATACGCATGTACCATCTGCAGTGGATCGTAGATGGCACCACACAAACTGAAGGGATAAGGAGTTCTGTATATCTATGAAAGCTACAACTGCGCCGGTATCATCCCGCGCCTTAAACGACAATAACAATGTACACGCACAGGGGGCTTCGGGTGAGCGCTACTATTTGCTTGCCCGCCTATTGATTCTGCTGGTTTTTCTGGTGGTTGTTGCGCTGCAAGAAGGGCTTGCGCTGTGGCCTGTTGCCCTGACCAGTCCGCTGCCTGTGCTGGTGCTGTGGGGTTATGCTGCATTCAGCCTGCTCACGGCCCTGCTCATCAGCATTCCACCGCTGCGCAATGCACTGACGCCTGCCGCTTTTGTTGACATGATTTTCATTACAGCTATTGTTTTTTTTAGCAATACGCCAGTAGTGCTTTTTGCGCTCTACCTCCTGCCTATCGTGCATCTCGCGCTGCGCTACAGTGTTGGTACTGGCCTGATCGCCGGATTGATCGGGGCGGTACTGTATGGCATTGCTGCGCTGGTTGGTACGGGAGGCGGCAGCACCGCAGGCGATTATGCGGTGCTGGCCTTGCAAGGTATGCTGCTGTTGCTTGTTCCGCTCCTGACTGGCAAGCTGCGTGATAGCTGGGGCGCACATAACCTAGCTCAGCTTGCCGCTGCTCGACAGCAGGCGCAGGTTGCTCAGCAACGGATTGATTATTATCGTGAGCGGATGGAAGTGCTGTTTAATGTGGCCCACAAGCTCGGCGAAACGTTGACGGGCGAAAAAGTGCTGAATGTCCTGATGGACAAGGCCAACACACTGGTGCCCTTCGATGCAGGGGCCGCCCTACTGCCGACGGGCAAAGAGGGCGAATTGCAGGCCGAGGCGGGCTACAATCTCAGCATGGTTGACCACGGCTTCAAGCTGATTGTTGCGTATGGCTCCGTACTGGCCGAAGCCTTCAGCACGCCACCGCGCCCCATCCGCATTACCGATATCAGCCAGGAGACCGTCTTTGCCGACCTGACGACCACCCGCAGCCACAAGGCCGCCTGCTTAATACCGCTCTATTCGGGCTACGAGATTTTTGGGGCGGTGCTGGTAATGCGGAAGAGCGCCACGCCATTTGAAGATACCGAGATTGCTATTCTTGAGTCGCTGATCATCTATGCAACCTGTGCGCTGCTGAATGCCGAACTTGCCGCCGAAATCCGCAAAGATCGGCTCGATAAGTCGGTGCTGCAAGAGCAAGCCCGCCATTATCTGGCCCGCGAAATTCACGACGGACTGGCGCAGAAGCTCGCCGCTATTACGATGAATATCGACTTTATCAAGCGCATGGTGCAGACCAACCCGCCCGCAGCGGTCAAAGAACTGGATAAACTGGGCGACCTGTACCGCCGCGCCAATTACGATGTGCGCACGCTGCTTGGTGAACTGAAGCCAACCACGCTGGAGACACGGGGCCTGCCCGTGGCCGTGGAAGAACTGCTCGAACGGTATCGTATGCAGTACCCCGATATCCAGTTTCATCTGGAAACCAAGCGCGTCGAGGGGCTGACGATGCCGCAGGGCGACAAGAGCACACTCTACAATGTGGTGCAGGAAGCAGTCAACAATGCCATCAAGCACGCCGAACCCCGGAATGTATGGGTGCGCTTCGAGCGGGAAGGCTTCCGGCTCTCAATTGCAATACAGGACGATGGCAAGGGCTTCGATGTAGACGAAGAGCGTAAGAAGGCGTTGGCACGTGGCTCGCACGGCCTGAGCAATTATCAGGAACGCGCCAAGCAGGTGATGGTGGGCGATAAGAGCGGTATTGCCGAAGTGCGTTCGTCGCCGGGGAAAGGCTCCACTGTGCTCATCACCGTGCCGCTGGAAGTCTGATGAATCCGTATCTCAACCCGCAACGGGTGCGGGCCGCGCTGCGAAGCCTGGAACTGCGCCCGACACGCGGTATGGGGCAGAACTTTCTGACCGATGGCGGCGTGCTGCGGCAGATTGTCGAAGCTGCCGAACTGAGTGCAACTGATACAATCGTGGAGGTGGGGCCGGGGCTTGGTGTGTTGACCTGGGAACTGCTCCAGCATACTCCGCAGGTTGCCGCCGTTGAGCTTGATCGCCGCCTCGCGGCCCGCCTGCCCGAAGAGTTTGCCACCACCACCCCCAATGCGCCCCACCCGGCCCTGCATATCATACAGTCGGATATTCTGCGGGTGCCTGCTGGTGATATTGTGCGGCAGGCGCGGGCCGCGTGGGGACAGGCTACCACCCCCCCCCGTAACCGATGCCGCCTTGCGGCACACCTACAAGGTGGTTGCCAACCTGCCCTATGCAATTACGGCTCCGGTACTGCAACACTTCCTGGAGAGTGTCGCCGCGCCGCGCCAGATGATAGTGTTGGTGCAGTGGGAAGTCGCCCAGCGTATCACGGCACAGCCCGGTGATATGAGCCTGCGGGCTTACAGCGTGCAGATGTACGCCCACCCCACAATTGTAGCGCGGGTGCCTGCCGCCAGCTTTCTACCGCCACCCGATGTCGATTCAGCCATTCTGCGGCTTGATGTGTACGACCGCCCCGCCGTGGATGTTGATAGCATTGCCGGCCTGTTCCGCGTTATCCGCGCCGGCTTTTTGCAGCCACGCAAAAAAATCTCAAATGGCTTGCCCAAAGGACTGACCGCACAGGGCCTCGCGGTTCCAGCAGCAGCGGCCCGCACTGCGCTGCACCAGGCAGGAGTCAATGGCGACCGTCGGCCCGAAACGCTGGCCCTGGAAGAATGGGCCGCTGTCTATCGTGCGCTCCAGGAAGCGCAGGCATTTGCTTAAGATTATCCTCGACAGTGCTAGATGAGAATGTTACAATGGGTGTAGTGTTGTTGCAAGCATAACTATTTAAGGGAACCCCTTCTCATTTTCTACTTAGATACACTTAACCTTCTCCTCAAATGGTGCTGGCATACTGAGTAGCGAGAAGGCTTTATATTGGTATATCCTGTTACAAATACAATGTTTTGCATTTGCCCAGCACAACACACCAAAAATTGGCAAAAGGAGCAGTGGAGACATGACACGAAATACCCAGATCGGGCTGGTTCTTGTACTGTTGTTGGCAATAGTTGTAAGTGTCGGCGGTGGCGCACTTGCGGGCGGCATAGCCGGTTATTACCTCGCACAGCGCAATGCCGCCGAGTTGGCTGCAACGATTGAAACAACATTCGCAGCACAACCTGCTGGCGCAGCCGATGCTATCACGCGGCAGGGCAATGCGCCCCAGGTTGCGCCGCCAATTGCGATTGAAGGCGATGCCAACATTTCTAACGTAACGGTCGCCTCGGTGCAGCGCGTGTCGCCTGCGGTGGTGACGGTGATCAACCGCAACAATGTTGATGCCAGCGGCAGCGGCAGCGGTGTTATCATCAGCGAAGACGGGCATATTATTACCAATCATCATGTGGTCGAAGGTGCAACGGTGCTATCGGTGCTGTTTGCCGATGGGACGCGCCAGGAAGCCGAACTGGTTGGCTCGGATGCCCTTTCAGATATTGCCGTGATACGAGTTGATGGCGCTGTTCCGGCGGTCGCCGAAATTGGCGACTCGGCCCGCCTGCAACCGGGCGAATCGGTGCTGGCCATTGGTAGCCCGCTTGGAAATTTCCGCAATACCGTGACAGCGGGCGTGGTGAGTGCACTCAATCGCTCAGTGGGCAACTTCGAGGGATTGATCCAGACCGATGCCTCGATCAATCGGGGCAACAGCGGCGGGCCACTTGTCAATTTGCAGGGGCAGGTGATTGGTATCAATACGCTGGTAGTGCGCGGTGGCGGGGCTATCTTCGGCGGCGATCAGGCCGAGGGGTTGGGCTTTGCGGTGCCGAGCACTATCTTTGAGCGGGTGAGCACCCAACTGATTGCAACGGGTGAAATGAAGTACCCCTATATGGGTATCCGCTACAGCATGATTGACGGCGAGATTGCCGCACAGCAGAACCTGCCCATCCAGAATGGCGCATATGTGGCGGGGGTTGAGCCGGGTACGCCTGCCGCCGATGCGGGCCTGCTGACCGACGACATCATCATGGAAGTGAACGGTGTTTCGCTGGCGGTGGATAACTCGCTGCGCTATGTGCTGATGCAGTACAATCCGGGCGATACCGTCGATGTGACGGTACGCCGTGGCGACCGCACGCTGACGCTTGAACTGACCCTTAGCACCCGCCCGCGTGAGCTTGATGTGGTACCCGAACTGCCCGAACTGACCCCCGAACCCTGATCCGTGGCTACCCCACGCCTGCCGCACTAGTTGCGCTGGTTGGGCCGACTGCTGTAGGAAAAACAGCACTTGGTATCCAGCTAGCGCAGCGGCTGCGCGGCGAGATTATTTCCGCCGACTCGCGGCAGGTGTACCGCCTGATGAGCATCGGCACCGCACAGCCAACCCGCGACGAACTGGCGGCGGTTCCTCATCATTTGATCGGCTTCCTTCATCCCGACGATGACTTCTCGCTGGCGATGTATCAGCAATTGGCGCGTGCAACAATTGCTGCGATTGTAGAGCGGGGCAACCTGCCGCTGCTGGTGGGCGGCACTGGGCAATATCTAGCGGCATTGCTCGAAGGCTGGCAGTGCCACCGGTGCCACCACAACCCGAACTGCGGGCCGAACTCGAACAGTATGCCCACAAACATGGCGCAGCAGCGCTGTACCTGCGGCTCGAACAGGTTGACCCACAGGCGGCGGCAACCATCGGGCGCGAGAATGTGCGGCGCATGGTGCGGGCGCTGGAGGTGTTCCATATGACCGGGGTGCCGATTTCGCAGCAACAGACTCGCCATCCACCGCCCTACCACATTACCACGCTCTGGCTGGATATGCCGCGTGCACAGTTGTATGCCCGCATCGACCAGCGCATTGACGGGATGATGGCGGCGGGTTTGCTGGACGAGGTACACGCACTGCTGCGGCACGGCTATGGCTGGCATCTTTCGTCCATGTCGAGCCTGGGGTATATCCAGTTTCGGCCCTACTTCGAAGGTAGCGCCCCACTCGAAGCGTGTGTGCAGCAGCTTAAATACGATACACACGCCTTTGCGCGACGACAGGCAAGCTGGTTCCGAAGGCTGCCGGGGTTGGTGCGGGTGGCAGTGTAAAAGGGTACCTACACCCTATGCTGTACCGCTATTCTCGCTGGCCTCTTCGTCGGTGGGGGTGCGTGGGTCAGCGGGGATGGGGGTACTGTATGCTCCCGTCGCCTCCGGCTCCTCGGCCAGATGCTGCGGTCGGTTGGCCTCCTGATAGGCGCGGCGGTAGTCTATCGTTAGCCGTTCGAGCAATGCCTCGTGATAGCCTGCATCGAAGGTAATACCGAGCCGCTGGCCCAGAACCTGCGCCAGTTGCAACCCCAACCGCTGCCGGCTCTCGCGGCCCAGTTCGCGCCGCCGCCGCAGAAATTCCTGGATCAGGTTGTAGTCGTCTTCCTTCAGTGCGCTGAGGTTGGGCAGCAGAGGCAACGCTTCGACTTCACGCGGAATAGGTGGCGGGGCAGCTTCGGCGCGACTGGTTAGCGCTTCGAGCGAGATGGTATGCTGCTCTTTAACAACCAGCGTACCGCCTGCCAGGTCGCCGAGCCGCCGTGCCCGCTGGTCAATAAACATCATCAGCACACCCAAGCCATAAAACAGCGGCAGAAAGTCGATCACACGTACCAGGTTGCGGACTGCCGAGGCCACAAAGGTTACTGGTCGCCCGCCTGTCCGCACTACGCGCAACCGGATTGAGCGCTTGCCAGGTGATTGCCCATTCCAGACCATCTCAAAAAAGAGATAGTAGCCCCACAGAAACAGGAAGCTGAGCAACCCCCATATCGCCAGCACAATGCTGCCCACACCGCCGCTGAGGTCATTAACCTGCACGAAGATAGCCCCTATCACCGCACTGAGCACTGCCTGCAATAACAGGATAATCGCGGTATCAATGATAGCAGCCAGAAAGCGCGAACCGATACCGGCAACGTCGTAGCTGAACTCGATATTTTCGGGTGTATCGATAATATAACGGTCGTCGAAGCTCACCGCGTCTGCTCCCGGTCTATCGCTTGCACCGCACCATCAGCGTAAGCCCGCCAGTTCGCTATCGTCGGGATGGGCCGTTACCAGATTACCGGCTGTGTTCAGGTTTGCCAGATGCGTGACATCGTTGAAGCTGATCAGCTCACGCTGTTCGCCGTCGAAGCGCACAATGGTGATCGACGCGTTGCCAATGTGCCCGCCCCTGGGAACGGGTGATGTTTCGTTCTTCGACAAAACATAGTTCGTAATATTCCAGATTGCCCCGCCATGTGTGACAAAGGCCAGTCTGCTATTGGGGTGCTGGGACACCATGGCCTCGGTAATCTCAACGACACGCTGCAAAAACGCCGCCGCCGTCTCGCCACCGCCACGCGGCAGATCGGCCCCGGCTTCCATCAACTGAAACTCGACCGGATAACGTGTTTTAATCTCGGCACGGGTCAGGCCACTCCACTGGCCGACATCAAGCTCACGGAGTGGTGGCAACAGTTGCACTGCCACGCGCACTGCCGCGCCAATCTCCCATGCCGTCTGATAGGCGCGGGTCAGGTCGCTGCTATAAATTGCATCGAACGATACCCCTTCGTCGCACAGGCGTTGCGCCACCAGTTCCGATTGGCGCTGCCCAAGGCTATTCAGTGGTATGTTGGTATGGCCCTGCCAGCGGCCCTGGGCGTTCCAGTCTGTTTCGCCGTGCCGGATCAGATAGAGTGTAGTTGCCATGCTCGCTCCTTTTGCGAATGCCGGTCGTTCCTCAATGTATCATAGCATTATCGCGCAATGCTGTGAACAGTCCTATAGATAGATAGTATTCGTGGCCTATTTTTTGAGTCCGCTTTTGCCGCTGCCAAGTGCCAGCACCGAGCTATCTAGTACGCTGCTTTTATAAACAAAGGTTGTTTTACGCTTTTCGGCATGGGCTTCGAGCGCCAGTTCGAGCAAGCGATCCATCACTTCGACCGGACGCAGGCCGCTTGCGCTCCACAGATAAAACGAGAACGAGCCGGGGGTAGTGTTAAACTCGTTCAGGTATACTGTATTGTCGCGCTGATCAACCAGAAAATCGACCCGCGCCAACCCGAAGCACCCCATCGCACGAAAGGCAGTGACCGCCATCGTCTGGATCTGGCGGGTCAGATCGTCGGAAATGGGGGCCGGAATGCGGCGCTGTGCCCCCTTCATGCCCGACATATCGCCGCTTTGCAGATACTTGTCGTCAAAGTTGAGAAACTCGTTCCACGAGACAGGCTGCTCACACACCGAGGCAAATGGTTCGTAGTTGCCCATCACTGCACAGTTGATTTCCATCACCTGCTCAACCGCCCGCTCCACCAGAATGCGGCTATCGTAGGACTGTGCCACCTCGATGGCATCGCGCAACTGCTCGGTATTGGTGGCCTTGCTGATGCCAATGCTAGACCCAAGATTGGCCGGCTTCACAAAAGCGGGCAACCCCACCTCACGCTGCACCCGTTCGAGCACAGCGGCAGGGTGCTGCTCCCACTCGCGGCGCGTGAACCAGGTAAACGCAACCGCTGCGATGCCATGCGCCTGTAGCACCGCTTTGGTCATAATCTTATCCATGCCCACCGCCGAGCCTACCACGCCCGACCCGACATAGGGAATATCGGCCATTTCGAGCACGCCCTGCAAGGTGCCATCTTCGCCATAGGTTCCGTGCACCACCGGCACCGCTACGTCAATCGGGAGCACTTTTGTGCGTCCCAGCAGGCCAGTGATCGCAGGCGAGAGCAAGCCGTGGATCTGCGGATCGGGTGGCAGAGCGATAGCACTGTCGGAATAGTCTACTTCAATCAGCTTGTTGTGATATTGAATATCGGTCGTTGGACTGCCTGTAAACAGCGACGGATGGGTATACCAGGAACCTTTGCGTGTTATGTAAATTGGCGTCACATCGTATTTGTTTTTGTCGAGTGCTGCCATCACCTGCTGCGCCGTAATGATCGATACATCGTGCTCGACCGAGCGACTCCCATAGATAACGGCAACCCGTTTTTTCGGCTGGGCCATAGTTCCTCACCACTTCTTCTGATGCTGGGTATCGTGTGGCTAACCCCGCAGATGGTTGCCTGCGTGCTGCCACGTGTTTTGTTATGCTGCGGCGACCAGTTCGTAGGTGTCGGGCAGGTCGTTCAGCAGCAGCACCGTGTCGCCGGGTCGGGTGATGCTGCGGAGTTGTATAATTCCTTCTTGCAGGCCAGGTACCTGCATAATACGCTCGGCAGCAAAGCCCGCCGCGAGCAAACCTTCCTTGATTGGGTCGGTGCGCTGTGCGACGCCCACCAGAATAGCATAATCGGCGGTACTGGCGGCAGCGGCACCGAGGCGATGGTTTTCTTCCGCTTCTAGGGGGCCAAGCTCAATAAAGCCGGGTGTGACCAGAATGCGCTGCCCCTGGGTAAACATGCCCAGCACTTCGAGCGCGTTGCATGCACCGACCGGGTTAGAATTGTAGGCATCGTCCAGGATAGTCGTGCCGCCTGCACCCGATTTGAGTTCCAGGCGGTGCGGTGTGGGCGCGAGGGCGGCAATCGTGCGGACAATCTGCGCGAGGGGCACGCCGCAATGCAGCGCCACCGTGATGGCCGCCAGCAGATTGGAGACGGTGTGCATACCAAGCAGGCGCGTGCGAACATCGGCCCGTTCGCCCGTGGGACGGTAGACGACAGTAAAACACATCCCCTCCGGCGACATCCGCACATCTTCCGCGATAGTGGTCAGTTCAGCCAGGTGCTGCCGGAAGCCATACAGCGCAACGGGTACATGGCCGGCCTGCTTTGCCAGCGCATACACCCGCTCATCATCGGCATTAAAGACACCCAACCCATTGGGCGGCAGGCCGGCCATAATCTCATATTTAGCCTTTGCAATCGCCTCGATAGTGCCGAAGCGTTCGAGGTGCTGCGGCCCGATGGCGGTGAGTACACCTACCTTCGGCTTAACAAGCGTGACGATGCTGGCAATCTCGCCTGTGGTGTATGCGCCTGCTTCCACGACAAAATACTCGTGCTGTGGCTGCACATCGCCCCGGTTGATAATCTTGCAGATACCCATCAGGGTATTGTAGCTCTGCGGCGACTTGACCACACTGTAGCGCGTTTCGAGCAGGGCCGCAATGATATCTTTGGTGCTGGTCTTGCCATAGCTGCCAGTAATGCCAATCGCGACCGCGCTGGTCTTGTGCAGGCGTGCCTGGGCCATGGTGCGGTAGCGGTTCCGCATTGCTGCCTCGAAGGGGGCCAGCAGGATATTGGCAACAATCAGCCAGTAGGGAGCCAGCACGGTGCTGAGCGCAACGCTGGCCGCAGCCGAAAAGATTGCAAAGGCATCGGGCAACCACTCGGTGGTGGGCACGTAGCTGGCAACCTGCACGCCCCAGATCAGGCCAACAAAGGCAATCGGCAGCAGGGCCTGCACCACCCACGCGACAACCAGTAGACGACGAGCACGCTGGGTATATACCAGCGCTTTTTTTACCTGGGTGCGGGTCTTCCAGTGGGTAACGATCAGGTAGATACCTGCCGCGCCCCACAGCAGGATCAGAAAGATCGACACAAACACGGGCGAGAGCGCAGGCAAGAAGAGTACCAGAATCACGGCCAGTACATTGAGGGATGCCAGCACCAGATACAACCAGATGATTGCCTGATTGAAAAACCAGAAATTGCGCCCCGCCCACGCCTGGAAGCGCTGGTTATCGTATTCTTCGATCTGGAAGAATTGCAGAAAGTGGTGCGTCATACGGAAGGCCAACACCAGCCAGACAATGATGATGAGGGCAAGCAGGAGCATTGTGGCTCAGTCCTTGATAAACTCGGCAAGAATACGCACAAAACGCGGCAATTGTTCAAGATACGCAAAGTGGCCCGCCCCGTGCAGCACCACCAACCCGCTATCGGGGATGAGCGACTCAAGCACCTGTGCCTGTGTCAGCGGGGTATCGGTATCCTGATCACCCCAGATGAGCAAGGTCGGCACGGTAATACGGGCCGCGAAGTCGCGTAAGTCCTGCGACACCACCTTGATAAAGGTTTCCCGCAGTGGCCCCGCTTCGATGTAGTCCTGCGAGGCAACCTTGCGAATAACTTGTTCACGCATGCCCGACAGCCCCGGTAGCTTGAAGATGGCTTTGCCTGCGCGGGTTGCCAGTTTTCGCAGCGCAGATGGCGCGTCGGTGCGGATGCCCGCGCCGGCAGTCAGCACCAGTCGCCGCACAAGGTCGGGCCGGGTGGCCGCCAGCACCAGCGCTACCCGTCCGCCGAACGAGTGCGCCACAACCGAGCACGGGCAGAAGCCAAGCTGCTCGATCAGTGCAATCAAGTTGCGGGTGTAATCTTCGACACCCCATGGGAAGGGGGGCAGGCTACTTTTGCCAAAGCCGGGAAAATCGAGCACCAGCACCCGCCTGCCGCGTGCCAGCAGGTCGGCAGTCACAGGCGTCCACGACTGGATGCTGCCGCCCCACCCGTGCAGCAGCAAGACACCGGGTGTGCCTGGTTCGGCAAGTGGCCCGGTGGCATAGTGGATAGTCACCCCATCAATCAGGGCGGATTGTTCGGTCAGCGCAGGCTGAGCGCTGGTTGTCATGCGTGCTCCTCCATCGGCAAAGCTGCCATACTATAGCATACCCTGCCGCTTTTTTCCATTGCTAGCATGCAGGTAGTATAATGGCAGGGTGCAGGGTGCAGGGTGCAGCACCAGAGGGGAGCAACGAGGTATGGAAGCACAGTGTGTCATGGGAATTGACCTGGGCGGCACGCAACTGCGCGGTGTGCTGGTTGATCGGGAAGGTACGATATACAGCCGGGTGCGCTATGCAACGGCATCCACTGTCGGCCCAACCGCCGTGATCGACCAGATTGCCCAGTGTGTTAAGCAGTTGCAAGACGATATGCCCCCCGATAGTCGCGTGCTGGGGGTGGGAGTCGGTGCGCCTGGGCCGGTCGATCCAAAAGAGGGCGTTGTTTTTTATACGCCCAATATTAGCAACTGGCATACGGTGCCGCTGCGTGATGAACTGGTCAAGCGTACCGGCTTACGCATTGAAGTTGGCAACGATGCCAATGCCGCCGCGCTTGGTGAATGGCTGTTTGGTGGTGGCAAAGGTCACAGCCATATGGTCTATATCACCATCAGCACGGGCATCGGTGGGGGCGTTATCAGCGATAATCGGCTGCTGCTAGGACATCGGGGAGCCGCCGCCGAGGTGGGGCACATCCTGATTGATAGTATGACATCGTGGGAAAACCTGGCTTCAGGTACGGCACTGGGGGCCGCCGCCGCACGTGCGATGCCAGCGCATCCCGAAAGCCTGCTGCATCAGTATGCCACAGCCGATACCGTGACCAGTGTGCATGTGGCGCTGGCCTATGACAAGGGCGATATGCTGGCGCAGCAACTTATGGAGCGTGAAGCCGAACTGATCGGCGTGGGACTGACCAATATACTGCACGCCTATAGCCCTTCGATTGTACTGGTGGGTGGTGGGGTCGTCACGGCGAACCCGTGGCTGCTCGATAAAGCCCAAGCAGTGATTAAGCGCTACGCCATCGCCGATGTCTATCGGCAGGTGCCCGTCGAACTGGCCCAACTCGGTCACGATGTTGGTGTGCTGGGGGCGGCGGCGCTAGCCTTCTACGCCTCCGAGCACAGCGAGTATGATGCCCGGTAAGTGCGGGGCCATCGGCTGAATAATACCGACGTACAATACAGGTACTTGCGAACACTATGGCAACATCAGCATCTTCGCCGCCGCGCACACAGGTCTACACCCTCCGTATGGCATGGGTGCTGCTGCTCGGTGGCTTCGTCATTTTTTGCGGCTTGGTACTCGCTTCGCTTGTGCTGTTCCGTGATTATCGCCTGAACGCAACCTTGCAGCACGAGGCGGTATTGATTGTGCGTGCCCCGGAAGAGTGGGTGACATGGCGGCGCACCGGGCGTACCACCTTTGAGCGGGCACGCAACGAACAGACCCTTGCACCTGGCGACCGACTACGGATTGCAAGCTCGGCGGGCTATGGGCAGGCGGCAACGATTGTGCTCTTCGACCAGAGCGCCCTCGACCTGTGGGCCGGTGCCGACCTGGAACTGCGCCAGATGGAGACGACCCGCTGGAGCAACCGCGCCCAGGTGATCCAGTTGCAGCAGAACGATGGCTATGTTCGCTACGACTTGCAGAGCAGCACGCCCTATGAGCAGACCATCTTTCGGGTGGCAGTGCCCAATGCCACCGTGGAACTGGCTCCCGGCGGTAGCTACAGCATTGCGCTGATGCCGGGTGAGCGACGGGTGCTCTTCCCCAACGATAACATCCGCATCGAGACAATTGTCGATGTGGCAGTGCGGTCGGGTATGGCCCGCATCCAGGGCGGCGGCGAGACGGGTGTGCTCCAGGCGGGCGAGCGTTCGGTCATCGATCCGGCGGGCATTCCATCGGCAGCGATGCCTGCGCTGTGGAACCTGATCAAAGATACCAACTTCAACCAGTATAGCGAAGAAGAATATAACAATACTACAATCACCGATCAGCCCATGTTGATCCGCTCGAATACGTGGCAGGTCTACAGTGGCCCGCCGGGTGCCGATGCAACAGGCTTCTTCAAGCTAGCGAACACCTGCCCACCACCGCAGATCACGGGCAACTGTGCGCCCGAAGAACTGGAACACGCGGCGTGGTTTGTGCGTAGTGGCGGTCAGATCGAAGGCTTTACCACAGGTATTCGACAGATGCTCGGCTACACCAATACTGGTATTGACATCTCCGAGTACCGTTCGCTGGTCTTTTCGATGTGGGTGCGTGTCCATCATCAGTCGATTGCACTGACGGGCGAAGAGGGCACCGAGTGCCCGGTGATGGTGCGCTTCTTGACTAAACGCGCCAACCCGACCGACGAAGAGCAGGAGCGCGTGATCTGCTTTTATTATGCCGAAACAACCGACCGCGAACCGGCCCGCGCCGATGGCATTACCTATTATCAACTGCAGAAAGATGCCTGGTATCACCTGAGCATCGACCTGCGCTCGACAGAATGGATGCCCGAAGCGCGGTATCTGCGCAGTGTCGCTATCTATGCCAATGGGCACGACTACGACTCGCAGGTAGCGAATGTGTCGCTGGTTGGTTCGCACTTCGATGCAAACGAACTGTCCCCGGCCCGCCTGCTGGGGCGCTGAGCGCGTGCAGGGCTATACGGTCGCTTGCGCTGCCTGCCTGCGCCATGTACAATATCTAAACTCATGGTAAAATGAAGAAGAGTGGCGTGCCTGTGCACGCCCTTCTGCTAGGTAGTGTCCAGCTTTCCCAAGGGGTTTCAGGTGTGGGTGCATGTGTGCCCACGCACGAGGTTCCGAATCGTACCCGGAGGTGCGTGCGGGAAGACCGGGAGGGATAGGATGGCGGGCGAGTTTACTGAACGTCGTCAGCGGATCCTCAAGCTGGTTGTGCATGAGTTTATCGAAAGTGCCAACGCGGTAGCATCTGAGACGCTGGTACGGAAATACAATTTGAGCTTTTCTTCGGCCACAGTACGCAACGAACTGGCGGCGCTGGAAGAGCTTGGCTATTTGACGCAGCTTCATACCTCGGCGGGGCGTATTCCCACCGATACGGGATATCGCTTTTTTGTGGAACACCTGATGGAACGGGTGCCGCTTTCGTCGGTGGAGCAGCGTGAGATACGGGCCGAGTTTGCCCACGTGCAGGGCGAGTTGAGCCAGTGGATTCGGCTGGGCGCTTCGGTGCTGGCCCGCCGTACCCGTAATGCCTCGGTTGTCACCACGCCGCAGGCGTATCAGGCCCGCTTCAAGCATCTGGAATTGCTTGCAATCTATGATGCAACGATCTTGCTGGTGCTGGTGCTTCAGGATGGCACGGTGCGGCAGCAGACGTTCACCGCCGAACAGGTGATCGCCCAAGACGACCTGCGGCGCGTTTCGCAGCGGGTGAATGAGCGCTGTGAAAACCTGTCGGTGGAGCGTATTAACGAACTGAAGGCGGGCGACGAGCCGTATAGCGAGGGGTTTCTGCGCGAGTTGGAACAGCGGGTGATGCGCTGTGTGCTCGATGCTATGCACCAGTTTGAGCAGCATGTCAACCGTGATATCTACAGCGATGGCCTGATTGAAATGCTGAGTCAGCCAGAGTTTATTCCATCGCTGCTCAAAGAAGAAGATACCAAGCGTGCCATCGAGCGTATGCAGCATGTGCTTGAAACACTGACCCGTGGTGATGTGCTTGGCACGTTGATTGTCAAAGCGATGGAGAGCGATGATGTGTTTGTGGTTATTGGCGACGAACACAACAACGATGAAATGCGCGAATATAGTGTGGTGCTTTCGCGCTATGGCGTGAATGGCGAAGTAACCGGCGTACTGGGCATTATTGGCCCGACCCGTATGGCCTACCCACGCTCGATCTCAACCGTTGAGTATCTTTCGTCGGTCATGAGTGAGATGTTATCACATCTGTATGGAAAAGAGATAAGGCTATCGTCAAGCCAGCCTTCAAAAATAGATTAAGCTATGTATACCGGCATGTACAAGAGCAGTATTTGAGGAGAACCATGTCTCAGGAACAACACGAGAACCATTATGAGCAGCCAGCCAGCACCGCAACCGTCGATGGGCAGCAGGATGCGCCGCCTGCGGTTGAGGGTGTGGTCGAGCCAGCCCCCGGTACCGCCCCCAGCACCGATGAACTGACGGTGTTGCGTGCCCGCCTCGCTGAGGCCGAGCAACAGGCTGCCGAATATAAAGACCAGTGGATGCGGGCCGTTGCCGACTTTAAGAACCTGAAGCGGCGCACCGATGCCGAACGCATCGAACTGATCCAGAGTGCCAGTTCCAAGCTTGTGCTGAAGGTGCTGCCAGTGGTCGATGACTTTGAGCGGGCGGTGATGAATATTCCCGCCGAGATTGCAGAAACGCCGTGGTGGGGTGGTACACAACTCATTGGGCAGAAGCTCCGCACCATTCTGGAGAGCGAAGGCGTCAAACCGATTGAGGCACTGGGCAAAGACTTTGACCCGAACTTCCACGATGCACTGTTGTATGAGGACGCACCCGGACAGGAGGGCAAGGTGATTGCCGTCTTGCAGCAGGGCTATATGATCAACGACCGCGTGCTGCGTCCTGCGTCGGTAAAAGTAGGCAGGGATAGAGGCAAACTATGGCAAAAGTGATTGGTATTGACCTAGGCACCACCAACTCGGTCGTTGCCGTTATCGAAGGCGGCGACCCGGTGGTAATCCCCAATGCCGAGGGTGCCCGTCTCACACCGTCGGTAGTAGCCGTAAACAAGGCTGGTGAGCGCCTTGTGGGGCAGGTGGCGCGGCGACAGGCGGTGACGAACCCCGAAAACACAGTCTTTTCGGTCAAGCGCTTTATGGGCCGTAAACTGAATGAAGATGTCGTACAGCGCGACCGTGAAATGGTGCCCTATCGCCTGTCCAGCGCCCCCAATGGCGATGTGCGTGTGCTGATGGGCGACCACGAGTATGCCCCGCCCGAAGTCAGCGCAATGGTGCTGCAAAAGCTGAAGGCCGATGCCGAAGCCTACCTGGGCGAGCCAGTCATTCAGGCGGTGATTACGGTGCCCGCCTACTTCAACGATAGCCAGCGCCAGGCGACCAAAGACGCGGGCAAGATTGCAGGCCTCGAGGTGTTGCGGATCATCAATGAGCCAACCGCCAGCGCCCTGGCCTATGGCCTTGACCGCACCAATGAATCGCAGACCGTGGTAGTGTACGACCTTGGCGGCGGTACGTTCGATATCTCGATCCTTGAACTGGGCGAGGGTGTGGTAGAAGTTAAGGCCACCAGCGGCGATACGCACCTGGGCGGCGACGACTTCGACCAGCGCATTATCGAGTGGCTGCTGCACGAGTTCAAGCAGGAAACAGGTATCGACCTGCACACCGACCGGATGGCGATCCAGCGCTTGAAGGAAGCCGCCGAAAAAGCCAAACAAGAATTGAGCACGGTGCTGCGAACCGAAATCAATCTGCCTTTTATTACCGCCGATGCCAGCGGCCCCAAGCATATGAACTATACACTCAGCCGCGCCAAGCTCGAACAGCTTACCGAAGACTTGGTCGAACGCACGATGAAGCCCGTGCGACAGGCGCTCAGCGATGCCGCCATGAAGCCCGACCAGATTGACACCGTCATTTTGGTGGGTGGGCAGACTCGTATGCCAGCCGTGCAGGAGGCGGTGCGCTCGTTCTTTGGGCAAGAGCCGAGCAAGTCGGTCAACCCGGACGAGGTGGTTGCGATTGGTGCGGCAGTGCAGGCGGGTGTGCTGAGCGGCGAAGTGAAAGACGTGGTGCTGCTCGATGTGACCCCGCTGACACTGGGTATTCGCACACTCGGCGGCATTATGACCCCGCTGATTGAGCGCAACACTACCATTCCCACCAAGAAGGCGCAAATCTTCTCGACGGCTGCCGACAACCAGCGCAGTGTCGAAATTCAGGTGCTTCAGGGCGAGCGGGTTGAGTCGAAGTACAACAATCTGCTCGGCGTGTTTGAACTGACTGACATTCGCCCTGCGCCGCGTGGCGTGCCCAAGATCGAAGTAACATTTGATATTGACGCGAATGGTATCACCAATGTTTTTGCCCGCGATAGCGACACAGGCCGCGAGCAGAGCATTACCATTACCGCCTCATCGGGCCTGACTCCCGATGAAATCGAGCAGATGGTAGCGGATGCCGAAGAACATCGTGAGGCCGATACGTTGCGCCGTGATCAGATAGCAGCGCAGAACGCTGCCGACAGTGCCATATATGCCGCAGAGCGGGCACTGCGTGAAGCAGGCGATTTTATCGACCTGTTGCTGAAGAATGAAATAGAAGATAAGATTACTGCATTGCGCCACGTGATCGATGATGAAGACCCGGTGACGGTGCGGAGTAAAACGGCTGATCTAGCCGTGGCGCTCCAGAAAGTGTATGATGTGATGAAGCGCGGCGCAACGCCCACCGATACCGAAACGACCAGTAATGACACCAGCCGCGATGCCGATAACAACGTGACCGAAGATGATGACGTGTATGCCCGTTGACACACTAATCGTAGAAAGCGGATAGCATTGTATCGCCGCCAGCCCAAAGAAGACGATTCCGCTTCTGGCGGCGTCGAATCTTCATAAGGGGAGACAGGATTGTATGCCAGTGAGTACCAAACGTGATTATTATGAAGTGCTGGGGGTGCAGCGCGGTGCCAGCCCCGAAGAGATTAAAAAGGCGTTTCGACGACTGGCGCGGCAGTATCATCCGGATGTGAACAAAGAGCCTGACGCCGAAAATAAATTTAAAGAGATTAACGAAGCTTACGAAGTATTGTCTGATAGCCAGAAGCGTGCTGTGTACGACCGTTTCGGGCACAATATGCCCGGTACTGGTGGAGTCGGCGTCGATCCGTTTGGAGCGGGTGTCGATCCATTCAGCACGATCTTTGAAACTTTCTTTGGGGGCGTGGGCGGTCGCTCACGCGGCGGGCCAATTCGCGGGGCCGACCTGCGGTATGCGATGCCGCTCTCTTTTGAAGAGGCGGTGTTTGGTACCGAAAAAGAGATCGAGTATCGCCGCCTGGAAACTTGTACCGCGTGCCAGGGCAGTGGGGCCGAACCGGGCACCGAGCCAACACGCTGCCCACGCTGTAGCGGCAGCGGCGAGATCCGCCAGCGTATCGCTCCCTTTAATATGGTGACGGTGACGACCTGCGATATGTGCGGCGGTAGCGGTGTGGTTATCCCCATTCCGTGCCGCACCTGTAGCGGTGAGGGGCGCATCCGCCAGAGCCGTAAGATTAAGGTGCGTGTACCGGCGGGTGTCGATGCCGACTCGCAGATCCGCATCAGTGGCGAGGGTGATGCGGGGCCACGCGGCGGGCCGTATGGCAACCTGTACGTCACCCTTGATATTCAGCCGCACCCCTACTTTGTGCGCGAAAATAACAATGTGGTGATGGAACTGCGCCTGAACGTGGCACAGGCCACGCTGGGCGACGAAGTATCGGTGCCTACGCTGGAAGGCGAAGAGAAGCTGCGTATCCCACCCGGCACCCAGACGGGGCAGGTGTTCCGGCTACGCAACAAGGGCGTACCCTTCCTGCGCCAGAATGGACGGGGCGATCAGGTGGTGGTGGCGCGGGTGGTGGTACCAACCAAATTGACCGACCAGCAGCGCAAGCTGTTTCAGGAACTTGCGAAAACGATGGACCCGGAGTCCGTTTCTGAAGACCGCGACGATAGCTTTTTCGGGCGGCTCAAGGACGCGCTAGGAATATAGATGAGCGAACTTTTGTATGGACGCAACGCGGTGCGTGAAGCACTACGCGCCCACCGCCGCCGCTTCGAACTGATGCAGGTATCGGCGGGGGCGCAGGAAACTGGCACACTGGCCGATGTGATCAAGCTGGCAGAACAGGCAAATATTCCCATCGAGCGCATCGACCGCCGCATGCTCGATAAGCAGGTGCGCGATGCAAATCATCAGGGAGTTATCCTGACGGCCAGCGACTATCCGTATGCCGAACTGGATGAGTGTCTGGCGCGTGCCGATGAGCAGCGCGAACCGGCGTTGCTGCTGCTGCTCGACCACCTGCAAGACCCGCAGAATATCGGCACACTGCTGCGTACCGCCGAGGTGGTGGGGGTACATGGCGTGCTGCTGCCCACCCGCCGCGCCGCAGGTATTACGGCGGCAGTGGTGAACGCAAGCAGCGGCGCAACCGAGCACTTGCTGATTGTTACGATTGGCAACCTGGCACAAACGATTGTTGAATTGCAGCGTAGCGGTATCTGGGTGGTGGGGCTTGAAGATGACCCGGAAGCGGCGCTGATCGAAGAGGTTGACTTCAAGGTACCGCTGGCGCTGGTGGTGGGGGCCGAAGGCAGCGGACTGGCCCGCCTGACCCGTGAACGGTGCGATTATCTCGTGCGCCTGCCAATGCGGGGGCATATCCAATCGCTGAATGCGGCAGTGGCAGGCAGTGTTGCGCTGTACCACGCCTTCCAGACGCGGGGCAGCCACACGCATACCGGGCGAACGGCGTAGGAGTTGCGGCACATAGCAATTGAACAGAAAGGGGGCGGGGTACGCGGCGTGTGTATCCCCGAACTATCATGCGACTATTCCTTATCAGTCTCCTGCTGCTGGTCGGGGCAGCGATCTGGATTTCGGATCTGCGGCGGCGCTTGCAGGCGGCCCGCATGCGCGGTGATATGTACCGCGATATTTCGGCGCGGCTCGACCGAAGACTATCGGAACTGATGACGCAATAACGCGGGCGGTATGCCAACCTGTGCCAATCTGTGAGTACTGCAATCGATCCAGTTGATCGGCAGGTCTTGCTGTCCGATCTTATTATTCGGCCCGCTCGTCTGGCGGACGTCACACCCATCCTTGCGCTGCACCAGGAAGCCTTTGCCGACAAATTTGGAGGGGCCTTCGGGCTGGCTGGCGTCGAGCGTGGTTCGGCTGCGCTGACGGCAGCATGGCAGCGACAGGGCGAGCATGCCTTGCGTGGCATGTTTGTCGCCGAATGGCAGCAGCAGGTGATCGCCACCACCACGCTCCGTACATGGGAGATGGGCGATGACGATCCGATAACAACCGAACTTGCCTTTCAGCAGGTGCTTGGTCTGTGGGGTGCGACCCGCTCGATGTTTGCGCTCTCGCTGCTCAGTCATCAGATTGAACGCGGCGAGGGCTTTATTACCGATGTTGCCGTGCAAGCGCAGTTTCGGCGGCAGGGGGTGGCTCGCCTGCTGCTCGAACGGGCCGCAGAGCAGGCCCGCCGCCTGCGCAAGCGCTACCTTAGCCTGTACGTGAGTGGCAGCAATACGGGCGCAATCCGGCTCTATACCGAGATGGGCTTTCGACGCAAGAAGGCCCGCCATTCGTTCCTCACCTGGCTCTTTTTCCGCCAGCGCACCTGGTTCTATATGTGCAAAGACCTCACCATCTTTCAGTGAGGTCTGCTAGCTGGTCTCTGCGTGCTCAGAAGTACGTCAGTTTTTATTCATAAATCCAGGCATCGGTATTACGATCCCAAGTGGTCAGCTCTTCTGGCGCAAAGAAGAGCGCTACTTCTTTGTCGCCATTCTCGGGGGAGTCGGAGGCGTGGATCAGGTTGCGCCCGATTTCCAGGCCATAATCACCGCGAATGGTACCCGGTGCCGCATTGACCGGATTGGTAGCCCCGACCGTATTGCGAATCACCTGAATAACATCTTGGCCCTGAATAGCGATCACAACAACCGGGCTAGCAGTAATATATTGCACCAGTCCATCATAAAACGGCTTGCCTTTATGCACTCCATAATGCTCTTCGGCAAGCGCCCGACCAATCTGCATCAACTTCATGCCGCTGAACTTCAACCCGCGCTGTTCGAGGCGGGTGATGATCGGGCCGATCAGCCCGCGCTGCACGGCATCCGGCTTGAGAATGATAAGAGACTTCTCCATACGAACGTTGTTGCCCTTCTGCTATGTTCCTGCGCTAAATTGGCACAGCTTCACTGATACGCTTCGCTGCACGCCGCATTTCCATCTTCACCAGGCCCAGGTTGACGGTCCGTTGCGTAATCACAACCAGGATCAGTTCTTTTGCTTCGAGCAGCAGGATAGAACCATCTTTGGCATCGATGATAGCATCGGAAAGTGTGCCGACGCCGATGCGTTTGGTTGCTTTATCGATTTCACCAAACACCGCCGCCGACATTGCGCCCAGCACTTCGGCATCTTCTTCATCCAACAGGGTGCTGGACACAACTAGACCGTCTTTTCCAACCAGCAGGCTTCCTATGACTCCATCCACTCGGATCAGGTCTTCAACGATCCGTCGCATACACAAACCTTTCCTTCTGGCAACGCAGATACTGTAATGTTGCTTCGTATGGGCCGACGCCGCCCATCGACAGAGTATGTTGCAGACACGAACGGAAGAGGCTGAGTATCACAGCCCCTTCCGACATATCTGTACAGGGGATGAAGGGCTAGGGCCTCCAGCTATAGGCCGACATTGAGTCATCTACGCGCCCCTGCTTGAAGTATACATCACCTAACAATCGATGCAAGCGCCGCAAGATTGCAGGATCATCTACCTCTTCGATCAAGTCTTCAAGGTCTTCGGCTATCTCATCGAGCACTTCGCCCTGCCGGATAAGCAAGCGATAGTGGTGTAAGCTGACATCGTAGTAGCCGGCTTGCATACTCATGCGTGCCACTGCCATCCGCAGTTCGGCATTATCGGCATCGAGTTCAAGCTGTTGCAGGTAGCTATCGATGGTATCATCACCCGTGAACGTTGGCTCGTAGGTAGTGCCCCGACCGGATGCATAACCCGTGCTCCCACGTCCGCGCAGGGCACGCTCGTCGCGGCGGGAAGATAGCCCAGCACGGCGACTGGCTGGCTCACGTCCATAGTCGCTTGCGCTGCGACGTGGGTCGTAGCGTGTGCTGCGCTCCAGTCCCCGATCCAGTCCCCGATCCAGTCCCCGATCCAGGCTGCGGTCGCGCTCCACGGGGCGGCGGCTGCGCGATGCACTCGTGCCCGTTGAGCGTGTCATACGCGGGTCGCGGGCCGCTGCTGGTTCGCGGGGCGGAGTAGTCTCGCGGGCTGGCGCGGTCGAACGGCTTGAGCGTGTCTCGCGACCTGTGTCACGTCGGTCGCGGCGCGATACAGGCTGTTCGGTTTCTTCTTCTTGCAGCACGCGGGTAGGCCGTGCCTGTGGTCGCTCGCGAGGCGGTAGCTGAATACGTGCAGGCTGCTCGCTTTCTTGGGGCGGCAACATATCCCAGATAGTATCTAGCGCATCGAGTGAATCAGGCTCGAACGTCAGATCTTCGGGTGTCAGTGGCGGCGCTTCCGCACGTGTCTCTGCACGCGGGAGGGTGCGCTGCACGGTCGGCGGGCCACCCATCTCCTCGACCACACCGAAGTCAAACTGATCACTTTCAATATCGGCCAGTTCTGGCTCAGGCAGGTCGGCAACTTCCAACCCGAGTGCCGCGATCTCATCGGGCGACAGGCCCAACTCTTCCAGCGAGAGCGGCTGGATATCTGGATCAATGGATGGGGTCGGTGCTTCTGGTTCGGCTTCCAATGCTGGCTGCGTCATCGCCGAGGCTGCTGCGGCCTCTTCTTCGACCCGCTTGGCACGGGAACGTAGCCGCTCGGCCTGTTCAGGCGACAACCCGAACTCGTCATTGGATGGGGCGGCAGGACTGGCAGGCGGCGGCGGTGGTGCCGGTTCCGGTTCTGGTTCGGGTGCAGCTTGGGCCGCATCATCCTGAATATCGTACAGCGACGAGTCGGCAGATAGGCCAAGCTGTGCGATTTCTTCGGGCGACAGGCCGAGGTCTGCCAGCGAGAACGGCGTAATAACTGGTTCATCGCTCTGGCTGGTGCTGGCTTCTGCCTCAAACGAGAGGGTTGGTGCCGACGACATATCAGCGAATGGCGGCAGGTCGAGTGTGTCTTCGAGCACTGTTGTGGTGACCGACAGCGGCCCTTCGAACTCGCTCTCCTCTTCTACCTCTTCCTCCATCATTTCATCCATGTCGATAATTTCATCACCGTCACGGATTTCGATACCAGCCTGATGCAGTGCCCGCCCAATTTCCTCGATCCGCTCCGGTTCTTCTATCGGGTTGTCAACCACATTGATAATATCCGTCAGATCGACATAGCCCTGTTGTTGCCCCAGTCCGACCAGCCTTTGCAACGCCTGCACCGACGTCAGACGGGGTGTCGGCGGGCGATTAGAAGGCGTTGTCGGACTGGACGAACTGCTGAAGTCGAGCGAAGCCAGTTCTGCATCAGTCAGGCTCAGACGGCCTTCTTCAGTGAAGTCTTCTTCGCCAAAGCTGAAAGCGCTGATATCACTATCAATACCCAGATCGTCCAGCGAGAACGGCAGGAGATCGATGCTGGCCAATTCTTCCATCATATCCTGGGAACTACCTGGCGGCGGTGGTTCCCGGTGGCTCTCATCAACCGAGGCAATTTCATCATCCAGCAGGCCGAGGTCTGCCAGGGAGAAGGGGGACATATCATTAGTTGAACTATTGTCCAGCATCGCAGGCTCCGGCTCAGGGGTAACTGTACCGATGTCGTCCATCCCGTCCAGGGCAGCAATCTCTTCTGCTGACAGGCCCAACTCTTCCAGCGAGAACGGACTCAGTTCCGGCTCGGCGGCTTCGGCGGGTTCCGGTGCGGGCGCGGCAATGTAGTAGGCACTGTCCACTTCGTCCAAGG
>JAAUSQ010000309.1 GCA_012033195.1 Chloroflexaceae bacterium | reverse complement strand
CGAACGCCAACAGCAGCGCCCGCAATCCGGCAGGGGTGGCAGGTGCCACGAGCAACCCCAGCAGTGGCAGCGCAAATGCGCCAATCGCCCAGCTTGCGCCAGTGGGCAGCAACAGCAGAGCAGGCTGCCAGATTGCCAGCGCACTGCCCACCAGCAGCAACCCTGCCAGCAGTACCCCTACCAGACGCGGGCGTACATACATAAGCAGCCACGCCAGCACGCCACCGAGCAGTGCCAAACTGTAAGCCAACATTTGAAACGTTGTATTGTAGAAGGTGGCGATATGGTAATAGGTGGTCAGGTTATTGAAGGGCAGGCCACCCTCGCTCTGCCCGCGCATCCGCCACAGCAGATATATTGTGGTGTTACTGATCACCCAATCGTTGAGGAAGAAGGGTACATAAAAGCTCCCGACCAGTCCGAGCGCTACAAGCAAGGGCGGCACCAGCCGCAGCCAGCCCTGCCAGCGCCAGCCCCGCCGAATGCCGCCCGCCAGCACCAGCAAGGCAGGCACGGGCAATATCGCCAGTCCATCGTAGTGCGCGAGCAGCATCACGCCTGCCAGCACTGCCAGCGTCAGCAGGTAGCGCCACTGGTGCGCGGCTCCGTCGAAGAAGCGCCACGCCAGCCAGAGTGCTGCCAGCGTCAGCAGCAGCACTACACTCTGATACTGGACAATGCGGGCAAAGCCAATCAGCAGGCCATCCAGCGCCACGATTGCCGCCGCCAGCACGCCCACCCACGCTGCGCCCGTTTCGCCGAGCCAGCCGCGCAGCAGCCGCACCGCCAGCACATAGCTGCCGAGTAGTACACCGATCCCCGCCATAGTGAAGGCAACCGCGCCATCCATTCGGTCATCTGCATGGTCAGGATAAGCGGGCCAGCCGACAGCAGCGACTCGACCGGGCCTTTGGTACGTAGCAGCAGCAGTTCGTCGTCGCCGTAGAGCATGCCGCGTGCTACCAGCAGCGGGCGCACTTCGTCGCCCTGGAACTCGGCACTGCCCAGAAACAGCAGCCGGAAGCCGCAACCAAGCACAATCACCATGGCGAGCAGGAACAGTTGCGGCGCAATGCGCGAACGGGGCACCATCGCTGGTGCGGGAACGGCGGGCATGTTCCAGGCGCACAGCAGCGCGATGGCATTGCAGCATAGCAGCAGCAGCCACCAGGGGATACCACCGGGCAGGGCGTGCAGTGCCAGCAGCAGCAGCGGCGGCAGGGTGATAGCACCACAGAGCGATAGAAAGAGCCGTTCGAGTGGGGTTGTATCGCTGACAAAGAGCCGCCGCGCTACCAGTGCGCCAGGGAGCGCCAGCACCAGCAGCGCACCCCCGCCGCGCAGTTCGAGCGGGAGAGCGGGCAGCAGCAGCAGATTGGCAACCAGCAGCAGCACCACCGACGGCACAACCATACCAGGCAAACCCATGTCAAGCGGGGTGGGGTAGCCGTGCGCCGAGACGGTGAAAGACGCACTTACCGCCAGCAGCAGCAGCAGCAGCACGGTGGCGAGTGCTAGCCACGCCGCCGAGAGGGGCAGGGTCTGGAGCAGATTGGCGGGCGCGGCGGCGGCCCACCATAGCAACCCACCGCCACCGACCAGAAGCGGCCCACAGATGATAAGCCAGTCGGTGCGATGGCTGCCCAGGAAACGGAGCGGGCCACGGGTGGGGGGCTGTGTGGCAAACAGATGCAGATTGAAGGCCATGGGCAGCACCACCATAAGCAGCAGGGCCACCAGCGCCACCAGCCAGCACAGCAACCCGATCCGTAGCCACGGTACATAGGCCAGCCCTGCGCCATCCGAGACAAGCGGCGCTAGCTCGAACCAGTCGAGCGCCACCCCCAGCAGGCGGTCGTCGCCCCGGTCGGGACGGGTGGTAGGGCTGACCAGATCGAGCGCTATAGCATCGAAGGCGGATGTACTGATGGTATCGGCGGGCAGTAGGATACTGTATGTACGCCAGCCAGCCGTTGTATCGATAGTGGCAACCGTGCGGCCTGCTTGCTCAAGCGCCAGCGTCGTATCGCCAGTACGGGCGAGCCATTGCCCATCGAGGTGCAGCCGCAGCACGGCAGGGGCCGCACGGGTGCCCGTCAGGAGCAGCCGCGAGCCGGGGCCAGTCCAGCGGTAGGTTGCAGTATCGGTGGCTTCCCGGTCGTAGAAGCTGGTCAGCATGTGCTCATCAGCGGCGCTCCCTACGTCTACCCGCAGCAGAGCCGGGGTGCGCCAGAGCAACGCCAGCCCACCCGCCAGGATGAGCAGCAGCGCCACCAATGACAGCAGCAGGCGTACGCCGGGAAGGGGGACGATAGGGAGCCGCACGTGGGCCGCTGTCGTGGGTCGGGTCATAGGTATGCTCGCCATTCGAATGCTTGGTGTCTCATCGCCTGGGAACTATAGCGGGTGGGGGTGGGTCTGTCAAGCCGCCCACGCCGGAGCGCAATGGTGAGAGTGGTATACTGAGGGCTGCATAAGAACAAGATCGGCGGGCAATGGCGAGCACCGTGGGGTGCAGAATAAACACAGCAACGGAATGTATCAACAACGCGGGTGTTGCTTGAGAGGGGAGGCGAAAAAACTGGTATGTTGGATATCGGTGAACTGTTTGAACGGGCAATGTTATCGGAGCTAGAGACACACGTTCTGGCAACGCTGGCGGCGCTCTTTTTTCTGTGGGCAGTCCGTGCCCTTATACTATTTATAGCCGATTATCACCACAAGGATGCCCAGAGCCGTTACAAGCTGCGGAAAACAGTTGGGTATAGCGTGGGCATTGCGGGCATCTTCCTGATCGGGCGGATCTGGTTTGGCGGCTTCGATGAACTGGCTACGTTCCTCGGCCTGATCTCGGCAGGTCTGGCGATTGCGCTGCGTGACCTGCTGATTGATATTGCGGCCTGGATGTTTATTGTCTGGCGCAAGCCGTTCAAGGTGGGCGACCGGGTGCAGGTCGGGGACGTTGCGGGCGATGTGATTGATATCCGGCTGTTCCAGTTTACACTGCTTGAGATTGGTAACTGGGTCGATGCCGACCAGAGTACCGGTCGTGTGGTGCATGTCCCCAATGGGCGTGTATTTGCGGAGCCACAGGCCAACTATACCGAAGGCTTCGATTATATCTGGAACGAGATCCCGGTTACGATTACCTTTGAGAGCAATTGGAAAAAGGCCAAAGAGATCCTGCTGCGGATTGCGATGCTGCATACTCGCGATACCTGCGAGATGGCCCGCCAGCAGGTCGAAATGGCTGCCAACGATTATTACATTGTCTACTCAAAGCTGACGCCGACAGTGTATACCCATGTGAAGGACGATCACGGCATTATCCTCACCATCCGCTACCTGTCGATACCGCGCCGCCGCCGTTCAACGGCCCAGGAGTTGTGGGAGGCGATCCTGACCGAGTTTGCCCATCAGAATGATATTAGCTTTGCGTACCCGACTTACCGCTGGTACTCGCGCGCACTCGAAGGGCCGGCTCGCCCACCGATTGCTGGCGACGATAGCAAAATTGACGAACTGGTTGACCAATTGAATACGCTCAACGATGCGCTCCTGGCAAAAGCTACCCGCAATGGTGCCGTGCATCGGCCTGACGAGGGCCGCTAGTCAGAATTAGGGGATACACCATACTCTTGACAGCACACTATAGCCATGATATATTTGCTTTAGCAATAATTGTTTTAGCAAGTAGACAAATCATGTGCAATCATATTCACGATACCACAAACCTTGATAAGGTGGTTGCGTATGTTATCTACCGGACAAGTCGCATTCTACGGTTTCGATTGGTAAAGTTTTTTCAGGAGCAGGGGATCAATATTAGCCCTGAGCAATGGTTTATTCTCGTTCGGCTCTTCCAGCAAGCGGGGCAGTCGCAGGGGGAGCTGGCTGATCGCGATTTAAACGATCATCCCAATATCACCCGGTTGCTCGATGCGCTTGAGCGGGCCGAGTTGATCGAGCGCCGTTCCGATCCAAACGATAGACGGCGCACACTTGTGTATTTAAGCGCACAGGGTACCCGGATGATGGAGCAACTTCTCCCGCTCGTCTTTGAAGAACGTAAACGGCTTTTTGATGGCTTTAGTAACACGGAAATTGCAACATTGATCCAGATGCTCAATCGCATCGAGCACAATGCGCTGCATATATAATTTTTTGATATTTACTTGCTCAAGCAACTATTAGCACGGCAACTAATCAAGAGGGACATATGCAGATCACGATTGGGGCATGGCGTATCGCTATTGAACAGATCACACCTGAACCACACGAACTGGGGACAATCTATGATCGGGTAGCTACGCAGTGGGAGCGATCTCTAGATCGGTTGAGGTATCCGCAGGCATATCGTAGCTTCTTTCGTGAGTTGCGTCGCTGCGGACAGTTCAATGGGCTGCCGATCAATGCACACGTACTCGACTGCGGCATTGGCACAGGGGCCTTGAGTAGCGCTTTTCTACAGCAATGTGCATCAACCGTACGGCTTACGGGAGTTGATATATCGTCGGGAATGCTCCAGGTAGCTCGACGCACATTGACCCGTCCGGGTATCAGCACGGTACTGTATCAACAGGATGTGTGCAACTTGCAGTTTCCTGACAATACCTTTGATATCGTAATGGGAGCCCATATTCTGGAACACCTCCCCGACCCATCTATTGGATTGCGCGAAATGGTGCGGGTTTTGCGGCCCGGTGCGCCGCTTGTCATTGTGGTGACCCGGATGAGCCTCTTCAGTCTATGGTTATGCCTGCGATGGAGCTTACGTCGTACTGACCCATCGCATATGCTAACCATGATGCAAGCAGTTGGTTTAAAGGATGTGCGGGTATATCGTTTTATGGGGTTGCCGTGGTGTAATTGGATGAGTATCGCGTGTGTTGGTACTCAAAGC
>JAAUSQ010000029.1 GCA_012033195.1 Chloroflexaceae bacterium | reverse complement strand
TGCCCAGGACGAACTGGGCACCCTGGTGCGCATTGAAGGCTCGCAGATTATCATTGATGCAACGGTCGAAGAGCGTGAGGGCGCGACTGCCGAAGATTTACAGTTATCGGCTAGCATCCTCGGCGGCAACGGGCAGACTGGCGAAGAAAGCACACAGCGTAATGTCACTTTGCATCAGGTGGCCCCTGGCGAATATCGGGCGGTGATCCAGGCCCCCAATCCGGGTAGCTACCTTGTGCAACTACACGGGCAGGAAGGCGGGCAGATCACAGTCCAATCAACGATGGGCATGGTAGTGCCCTACTCGTCCGAGTATCGCCAGGATCAGAACAACCCGGCGCTGCTGGCAGAACTGGCAAGTATCACGGGCGGCAGCACGCTGCGTGAGCCGATTGAGGCATTTGCCCGCAACGACCTTGCGGCAGTCAGTCGGGCGCAAGAAATTGCACTGCCCCTGCTGATCCTGGCGCTGCTGCTGCTGCCGCTTGATATTGCCGTGCGGCGGTTGATGCTGCGCTGGAGCGATATTACAGGCATACGTTCCACGCCACCGTCGCGCCCTGCTGCCCCTATCCGTGACGATAGCATGATGACCCGCATTGCACAGGCCCGCGCCACGCGCCCGCGTGAGCCGAGCACCCCACCGCCACCACCTGCTACCCCGCCACGCCCTGCTGAGCCACCTCGACCGACGCCACCGGTACAGGCTACCCCGCCTGCTGCGCCGAGTCCCATGGCTCCGCCGCCACCACCACGCACCGAGGAGTCCGAAAACAGCGCGCTGGCCCGCCTGCGTGCCGCCAAAGAACGCGCCCGCAAACGAGCACGCGGCGAGGAGTAACGCCCGGTGTCAGCAGCCGATACACGCGCCTGGTTGGGGCGGGTGCTCCTGAGCGTACTGCTGGCCCTGACCATCGGAGTGCTGGCCTACCTGCTGGCGCGGGCGATTACAACAGGCTATGTGCTGTACCAGCAGCAGCAACTCTTCCAGGAACTGGGCGGCGTGCTCCAGGGCGGCGACATTGAAGCGCTCGCCAGTAGCAACCTGCGCACCCTGCGCCAGCGCATCGAAGCACTCAACGCATATTATGCATGGTTCAGTGTGCAGATTGGCTTCGGTGCGGCGGCGTTGGGCGCAGTGGGGAGCTATCTCTGGCTCGAACGCGAGGCGGCCCGTGCGGGGGAGTAATCAGGTGGACAATGATAGCCGAGCACAACGATAAATTGCGGACCTTGCCGCCTGCCCTGAACTATCCGGCGCTGCGGTGGGTTCCGGCTTTCTGGTGGTTTATTCCATCAGTTGCGCTTACCTTCACGTTGTTTATTATCCCCGACCTGGCGACCCTGCTGGAACCGTGGCAGCGTGTATTACTTAGCGCTGCGTTGCTTGTGTTTCCCTCGCTGATTACGTTTTTATCTGGATAAGTCGCGTTATGATGATTAGCATTCAACGCATACAGCAATATCCCATCATACAGCAGCAAGTGGTAGAATTGAGAGAAACGTTAGCAGCTTCAGAACGGCAAACTCTGCGTATCATCCGGCAATTCACAGCACGTCGCCGATTTCAGATAGATCGCGTTGTGTATCAAAACAAGCGATTGTATATTCTGGTACGCAAGCGCGAGAAGGCCCGATTGCTTAAAGATGACATTCTTACAGTTATGCACGAAGTCGATAACGCATTGATGGGCACCTTTGTAGTGATGCAAGAGCGCGAAGAAGGCTATTTTGCAGTCGGCACAGATGATGTTGATCGCCTCTGGCTTGCAGATGTTATTAACAGGGGTGGAGAAACTGGCCCGCCACCCGGTATGGTAGCAATACGGATAGAAAGGCAATCCCTATGAAAACAGTGCTGCTTCAAGGTAGTGTTGCAACAATACTTAATCCACGCGAAATAGCTATCAATATTGGACGTAATAATGGTGTCCAAGTAGGAATGAACTTCAAGATTGTTCAAAACAATCCGGTAGAGATCCGTGATCCTGCATCTGGCGAATTGCTCGGCACCTTGAAACGCGAAAAGGCCCGCGTCCGCGTGGTCGAGGCAAAAGAGCGGTTTGCTATTTGTAGAACATATAAACTCAACATTCTTAGCAACGAAAATATAATGGAATCCCTGACAGAACCTATTCCAAAAGAGGGCATCTTTGCCGAAGATGATTACGTCAAAGTTGGTGATACTGTGGTACAAATTCTTGATGAAGATGAATAAACCCGTCGATCTGCCTTTATCTTCCAATATGGTACAATCATCCCGTCTGGTGGGGCGCTGTCGCCCCGCTTCGCGTTCCGGGTGGAACCACACTTGATGCGATAGAGAGGGATAAGCGATGAGTGACGAGTTGAAGCCACGAAGCCATGTGCTCACGAATGGGCGCAACCGGGCCGCTGCCCGTGCTATGCTCAAAGGGATCGGGTTTACGGATGAAGATCTGGCCCGTCCGATCATTGGGATTGCCAATACCTGGATCGAGACCATGCCCTGCAATTTCCATCTGCGGGTGCTGGCGGGCAAAGTCAAAGAAGGCGTACGCAAAGCAGGCGGCACCCCGATGGAGTTTAATACCGTCAGTGTGTCCGACGGGGTGACGATGGGTACCGAAGGGATGAAAGGGTCGCTCATCAGCCGCGAAGTGATTGCCGACTCCATCGAACTGATGGGCCGCTCGTATCTCTTCGATGCGATGATTGCACTGGTAGGGTGTGATAAAACGATCCTGGCGCGGCGATGGGCTACTGCGGCTGAACGTGCCGAGCATCATTTTGTATGGTGGCTCGATTATGCCCGGTCGGTGGCGCGACGAAGATGTGACCATTCGGCACGTCTTCGAGGCGATTGGGGCGGCGGCAGCAGGCAAAATGTCAGATGAGGATCTGCGCGAACTCGAAAATGTCGCCTGCCCTGGCCCCGGTGCATGCGGGGGGCAGTATACCGCCAACACGATGGCAACTGTGATGGAGTTCATTGGCCTTGCTCCAATCAACTCGGCTTCGGTACCGGCGGTCGATCAGCGCAAGGACGAGGTGGCACTGCGCTGCGGCGAACTAATCCTGGATGTGCTCAAGCGCGACTTGAAGCCGCGTGATATTGCGACCCGCGAAGCATTTGAGAATGCGCTGGTCAGTGTTGCCACCACGGGCGGCTCAACCAATGCTGTGCTGCACCTGATGGCGATGGCACGCGAGGCAGGGGTGCCCTTCACGCTGGACGATATCAACGCGATCAGCGCTCGCACACCGCTCTATGTTGACCTGATGCCGGGTGGACGGTATACCGCCGTTGAGATTGACCGTGCGGGCGGTATCGGCGTGATTGCCCAGCGTATGATCGAGTCGGGGCATGCAAAGGGCAATACTCTGACGGTGACAGGCATCACGCTGGCAGAAGCCGCAAGCGTTGCGGTCGAAACACCGGGCCAGGATGTTATTCGCCCGCTCGGTAAGCCGATCAAGCCGTTTGGTGGTCTGATGATCATGTATGGCAACCTCGCCCCCGAAGGCTCCGTGATCAAGGTTGCCAGCAACGACGTTCCGGTACATCGTGGGCCGGCGCGGGTGTTCAACTCGGAAGAAGAAGCGATGGCAGCCGTCACGGGTGGGCAGATCAAGCCGGGTGATGTGGTGGTGATTCGCTATGAGGGGCCACGCGGCGGGCCAGGGATGCGCGAGATGCTTGGGGTGACCGCCGCGATTGTTGGCGAGGGCTTGGGCCAGAGCGTGGCGCTGATCACCGATGGACGCTTTAGCGGGGCAACCCGTGGCATGATGGTGGGCCACGTTGCACCCGAAGCCGCACGTGGCGGGCCACTTGCGGTGCTGGAAGATGGCGACGAAATTAGTATCGATCTGGAGCAGCGCCGCATTGACACCACCGTGCCCGCTGAAGTGATGCAGCAGCGCCTTGCCGCATGGCAGCCGCCTGCACCGCGTTATACAACAGGCGTGTTTGCCCGCTATGCCGCGCTGGTATCGTCGGCATCCGAAGGCGCGGTGCTGCGTACCCCGCCGTTTGAGTAGATCAATGATCAATCTACACCCCTCTCTTGGTGGGATATCTTCCGCAAAGAGAGGGGGCACCCCTGGTACCCACTATGTCCTACTATATGCGCATTCTGGTTGCTATTGCTGTCCTGATGGTGCTGATTGGCTTGGTCATCTGGCACGGGCCGCAGCAGCGTGATGTGGTGGCGGTGGCGCGTGCGCCCGAAGGCGAGGCGGTGCCTGTCGGAACACCTATTCGTATCACCTTCTCGCGTCCAGTTGATCGGTTGTCGGTTGAAAATACGTTCCGGCTCGACCCGCCCACGAGCGGCAGTTTCTTCTGGGAAGGACAGCAGATGACCTTTCGCCCCACTGCCCCGCTCCAGTCGGATACCACCTACCAGATAACCATTCCGGCAGGTATGCGCGACCAGCGCGGCACTGCCAACACCCAGGATATCGGCTGGACATTCCGCACACGCCTGCCCAATGTGCTGGTGCTGGCGACTGCCGAGGATGGCAGCAGTGTGTTGTGGCTAGCTCCCATTGCCGACCCGACGCTGGCCCGCGAGATTTACCGCGAACGGCAGGGCATTCTGGATATTGCCGTTGCTCCGGGTGGCCTGCAAGCGCTGATCACCGTGGTGCGCGAACCACAGCGCACCGCCCTGCTCTTGCTCGACCTGACCGACGGCACTACCCGCCCGCTGGTTGACGATCCGGCTGCCAGTGCGGGAGGCGCGGCGTGGTCGCCAACCAGCGATGTGATTGTGTATGAGCGGCGCAGCATCGGCACCGATACTGTTGGACAGCCGAAGATCTGGCTGGCACAGCCCGATGGTACCTCGCTCGGCCCGATTGCCAACGAACCCCAGATTAGCTACGCGCCCGTATGGTCACCGGATGGGCAACGGCTAGCCTTTATTGATGGCGGCGCTCAGGCAATCGGGGTGTACAACCTGGCAACCAATCAACTCAGCCGCTTCCCCGACAGCAGCGGCGAGGCTCCGGTCTGGTTGCCCGATGGTATGGCGCTGGCCTATACCAGCATCGACTTGGCTACCAACGATGGGCCAGCCACGCGCCCCCTCATCCGGCGGGCCAGCCTCAGCGATGGCACAACTGCGCCGCTCACGCCTGCGGGCACCAGTCATCCGGCGTGGTCGCCCGATGGTTCACAACTGGTGTATGTGCAACGCGCCGCCGACGCACCAGCAAGTACCCTGTGGTTTGCCAACGCCGATGGCAGCAACGCGCAGCCCCTCACCTCACCGGGCGATTATCAGGACGATCAGCCGCTCTGGTCGCCCGATAGTTCACAGCTTGTTTTTATTCGCACCGCTAGCGACGGCACCCGCACCGCGCACCTGCTGGCTCTGGACATCGCCCAACCCCGGCCCATCCTGCCCGATCTGTTCGCCGAGCAGATTCACTGGGTACCGTGATATCCTGGTTGCTTGAGATGAAAAAATGCTGAAAAAATCGATTGGTGCAGTGTGAACATGCTATAATGCAGCCTCGATAGGTCATAAGATTCCATAGTGTACCCATAAGGAGATAGTGCCGTGAGCACCCCGAAACGACGTAGTTCCAAAGGACGCAGACAACCAGTAGCTCCACAGCCTCAGACGACAGAAACAACAAAAACAACCGCCGCGCCCATCGCGTCAGTAAAGCAACAGGCTGCCGCGCCCGGTCGCTCGTATGCCGGAATTATGTCGGCAGTGGTGGTCGTGGCGATCCTGGGCCTGCTGGCGGTGTTCCTGTTCAACCGCTCGAATGCTGAGCAGGTCGTGGATGCCCTGTTGATGAGGCCGCCGGGGTTGTCAGTGAAGATGCCGAACTTGCCGCCGAAAGCGATCTGGCTGCTGTCGAAGAGCCTGCTGCCGCAGAAGCACCTGCCGCAGAAGCACCTGCCGCAGAAGAGCCTGCTGCTCTGCCTGCCCGCTACGATGCACCCCCACCGATGACCATGACCCGGAGCGTGATTACACCGCCACCATCACCACGCCGCGTGGCGATATTGTGGTGGAACTGCTGCCCAACATTGCCCCCCAGACGGTGAATAACTTTGTCTTCCTGGCCAACGAGGGCTTTTATAATGGGCTGACCTGGCACCGCGTGCTGCCCGATTTTATGGCGCAGGCTGGCGATCCGCTTGGGAATGGCACGGGCGATGCGGGCTACAACATCCCGGCTGAGTTCACCTCCGAGATCCTGTTTGATCGGTCTGGTATCCTGGCGATGGCCCGCAGCAACGACCCGAACAGTGCAAGCTCGCAGTTCTTTATCACCACCGCCTCCGCCCCCCATCTGAATGAGCAGTACACCATCTTTGGTGAAGTCATCGAAGGGCAGGAGATTGTGGATAACATCCCCCTGCGCGACCCGATGACGGCCACCGCGCCGGGTGAGGAAATTATCTCGATCACGATTGACGAGAGTTAAATCAGTTCACTGCTGATACAAACATCTTAATCGATAGATACCCTTGTTTCGATATGTAGCGCAATGAGGGTATCTTCTTTTTATAGGTAATTCAACCGGAACAATATTGCTTTTATTGACATTTTCACGTATACTTGCTACGCAACCTGAAGCTTAAACGGAATAGGGGGGACAGTTCATGCGCTTTATCAAGCTGATTGGTCTGACCGTACTGCTGACAGTAACGAGTTTCTTTACCACTGCCTCGGCGCAAGCGCAGATCACGTTTGCGCCGCTCAGTTCCATGCGTGCCGACTATATCCGGCTCTTCAACGGTGAACCAGTGCAGGTGTGTCAGGGCGAGTTTGTATCACTCAATCGTGTGCACGCTGTATGCGAAGACCTCGCAGATACGGTTTTGAATGATTTCAATAGACTGGAAGCGGGCCGGATAACAGAAGTCGTGCTCTATGATGGCGTGTTCTACGAACGCATCAATGACGATACCATATGGTACGCCTTCAACGATACTATTTTTGATGAACCTGCACTGGAAAACCTGTTCCAACTCCAGATTGAAAGGTTTGCCTTATCAGAGCAGCGCGTCGTCGGCCCCGTAACCATCGATGGGCAGGCAACCACGCATATTCAGTTCGGCACTGAGCAGCAACGTTTCTATTATGATCTCTTTATCACTGAGGACGGCTACGTCCTGAAAGACCAGTTCACCACCATTCGGACTATTGGTGATGAAGTCATTGAGGATGTTGCAATTGCTACCTATTCGGCATTTAATAGCGATATTGTTATTGGGCCGCCGCCCGCCGATCAGGTTGTGTTTGCGGACAACTAACAATGCCCACCCTGCTGATCAAAGCTGCCGATACGATCTTGACGATGGATGCTGCCCGCCCGCGTATCCAGGGCGGGAGCATCCTGGTGCGCGATGGCTGGATTGTGCAACTGTTTGATACGCCCGCCCTGCCGCCAGATATTGAGCAGTCTGCGGATGAGGTCATCGATGCACGCGGGCTTGTTATCTTGCCAGGACTGATTAACACCCACCACCATTTTTATCAGACCCTCACCCGCGCCGTCCCTGGCGCACAGGATCAAGAACTGTTTGACTGGTTGGTACGGCTGTATCCCATCTGGGGCGAACTGACCGATGAGGCGGTGTATATCAGCACGCTCACCGCAATGGCCGAACTGATTCTGTCGGGTTGTACCACCAGCAGCGATCATCTGTACCTCTATCCCAATGATGCCACGCTAGATGCCCAGGTACGCGCCGCGCAACAGATCGGCCTGCGCTTCCATGTAACACGCGGCTCGATGTCGCTTGGACGCAGTCAGGGCGGACTACCTCCTGACCACGTGGTACAGCGTGAAGATGCGATACTGCGCGATTGTCAGCGCGTGGTGGAAGCCTACCACGACCCGCAACCAGGTGCGATGCTGCGGGTCGCACTGGCTCCCTGTTCGCCCTTTTCGGTAACCGGCGACCTGATGCGCGAAACGGCGGCATTGGCCCGCTCGTACCCAAACGTGATGCTGCATACCCACGTGGCCGAAACCCGCGACGAAGAGCAGTTCTGCATTGAGCGCTTCGGCAAGCGCCCCGCCGCCTATATGCAGGAGCTTGGCTGGACCGGGCCAGATGTCTGGTGGGCACATGCTATCTTCCTCAACGATGATGAAATACGGCTGCTCGCAGAGACGGGCACTGGTGTAGCACACTGCCCCTCGTCGAATATGCGGCTTGGTTCGGGCATCTGTCGGGTGCGCGAAATGCTGGATGCTGGCGTAAAGGTTGGTATTGGCGTGGATGGCTCGGCCAGCAACGATAGCAGCCACCTGCTCACCGAGGCGCGGATGGCGCTGCTGCTTCAGCGTGTCAAGCATGGCGCGGCAGTCTTTAGCGTTGCCGAAAGCCTGCAACTGGCAACCCAGGGCAGCGCGGCGGTACTGGGCCGCGACGAACTGGGCACGCTGGCTCCGGGCAAGGCCGCCGACTTTATCGGGGTGAATCTGCACACGCTGAGCATGGCAGGCGGTGCCATTCACGATCCGCTTGCCGCGCTGCTGCTCTGTGCCATCGACCGGGTTGATCTGTCGGTCATTCACGGGCGCGTGGTGGTGCGCGGCGGCGTGCTGCAAGGCATCGACCTGCCCGCACTGATTGCCCGCCACAACACGCTTGCCGCCGAGATGGTCGCACGGCATCGGGCGTAGAGGCGGGGGGAATGTTCCCGATTGCGCCGCGAGGTTAAAACCTCCGGCTACTATTACAAAGCCCGCCTGCGCGGACTGTGTTGCAGTTTTGCGCTTTGCGCTAGAGCACCCTGTCCAGGAAGGCACGCAATCCGGCGCGGTGCTCTTCGTCGCAGAGGACAAACGCGCTGCGGTGTGTGCCGCGTGGCAACTCCACAAACCAGCGTGGCTCGTTAGCCAGCGCATACAGATGTAACCCATTGATAAACGGTACTGAGCGATCTTCAAGTGGGTGTACAATAAGCAGCGGCATCTGCAACTGGGGCAGGCGCTTGGAGGTGGGAAAGTGTTCATTGATGAACCAGCGCACTGGCAGCAGCGGGTAGCGTGGTGCAGCAACATCCACCAGCGCCGTGAAGGTGGCCTGCAAGATGAGGGCACGCGGTTGATATTCCAGTGCCAGCCACGAGGCCACTCCACCGCCCAGCGAACGCCCGACAATGATGATGTTGTTGGCAGTCAGGCCGCGTGTCCCGGTCAGGTAGTGCCAAGCCGTGGCTGCGTCGGTGTAGAGGCCCTGTTCGTAGGGTGTGCCAGTACTCTGCCCATACCCCCGATAATCGATGTACAATGCATTGCAGCCAAGCGCATGAAATGCGGCGACGGCATCCATATGGGAAGAGATGTTGCCGCCGTTGCCATGCAAAAAGAGCACTGTGGTGCGGTTGGCGGGGGCAGGCACATACCAGCCGTGCAGCCGTTCGCCATCGGGCGTATCGAGCCAGATATCTTCGTAGGGCAGGCCCAGCATGGCGGGGGTCTGCACGATGTGCGGACGGGGGAAGTAGACCAGGCGGCGCTGAAACCGATAGACCAGGGCCACAATGATCGAATAGACGACGGTAGCAGATGCAATATAGAGCATAGATCCTCATCAAGCTCAGGCTATGCCAGCAGGCCAGTTCCTGCGGCTATGCGATTGTACCACAAGCCCACGGAGACACTATCATGCGATATACTCACCTGTTGATTGGACGCAGTTTGCTGCTGTGTGCTCTTGTGTTATTCCCGCTCCTCACACGCTCTGCATCCGTCCCCGATGCGGCAGCGCAACCTCCTGCATATAACAAGTCCAGTCCGTTTGGCATCGTCGCGGCACTTGGCAACCGGGTGCGCGAAGACGAGCTTGATACGGCAGTCGGCTTGCTGCGCGAAGCCGGGGTGCAGTGGCAGCGCGAAGAGATTTTCTGGGACCGGGTGCAGAAAGCGCCAGGTGGCCCCTTTATCTGGAATGGCGACGGCAGCGGCTTCTACAACTACGACCGCGCTATCGGGGCGCAGGTGGCAGCGGGCATCAATGTGCTGGGCCTGCTCGATTATAACCCGTACTGGTTCAAGAGCAAAAACCCCCATCCGGACGAGTGGATCGAAGACTGGGGCAACTATGTGTATGCAACGGTGGCGCACTATGGGCGCGACAAGGGCTGGATTACCTACTGGGAACTGTGGAACGAGCCGAACGTGCGGGCCTCTGGCTACGAGAGCGGCCTGTACGAGATCAAGGACTTTGTGCGCCTGCTTGAAGTGGGCCGCGCCGCCGCACAAGCCGCCGACCCCAACGCGATTATTGTGATGGGTGGTATGTCGGGCCTGACACAGATTGATGCTGAATATAGCTACGATGCCCTGACCTATCTGGACGAAGTAGGCAAACTCGGCGGCTGGCAGCACGTTGATATTATTGCGCTACACCCCTACCACCCCGCCCCACCCGAGGCCATATTCAGCGCTTCGACCGTACCGTAACGCTCCAGGACGAACTGCGCCAGCTTGATGTGCTGATGGAGCGCTCACGGGCACAACCCGTCTGGCTGACTGAACTGGCTGGCACAACCAGCGCACCCCCCTGGCGTTTCCGAAATCGACCAGGCGCTTTACCTTGTGCGGGCCTATCTGCTGGCACTGGCGCATCCAACGGTGGAGAAGCTGTTCTGGTACGACTTCCGCAACGACACCGACCCGAACGCGCCCTACACCGCCCGCGCTACGATGCCGCCAACTACGAGTTTCATTATGGGCTGCTGCGCCGAAGCTACCCCCTGCGGGCCAGCGATGCTAGCCTGCGCAAACCGGGCTTTGTGGCCTTCCGCACCATGTCTAGCATGCTGGGCGGGTTGGTGCCGCTTGAAACACGGCTGGATGGCACGGGCGAACACGCAGGGGTGTACTGGTATGCCTTTGGTGGGACGCGCCGCGTCGATGTGCTGTGGCGCACTGGCGAGCATGCGCCCCTGCTGCGTGTGGCGTGTGGTTGCCGCAAGGCGGTAGTGCGGCAGTGGGATGGCAGCGTGCGCTACATTCTGGCGGCGGACAATGGCATGCTGCTGGTGCGCCCCGCCGACCCTGGCGCACCGTTGTATATCGAATATGACCCACCGCTCGCTACAGGCGGCGATCTGTTTGCCGAAACGGGCCACACCCTGCGCGGCGGTTTCCGCGACTTCTGGTATGCCAATGGTGGCGTGACACGCTTGGGCTTCCCGCTCACCGAGGAACTGATCGAGGCCGAGCCAGGGACGGGCCGCCCCCTGATTGTGCAGTACTTCGAGCGGGGCCGTATGGCGATCTATTCAAGCGATTCTGGTTTACCAGGGCCGTATACCGTACAGTTCGATGGCCTGGGCACCCGCGCACTGGCGCAGGCTGGCCCACTCGCACCCGCCGAACCGCCCGCCGATGCTGCGACGTGTCGCACAATTGATGGTGTAGGGTATGCAATCTGCCCGCCGTTTGTGGCGGCCTGGGAACAGTATGGCGCGGCGGTGCTGGGGGTGCCGATTGCGCCCGCCGCCGTGCAGACGAACCCCTCCACAAATGAGAAATATCTGATACAATACTTTGAACAAGCTCGTCTTGAATATCATCCTGGCCCCGACGGTACACCGCAGGTGATGCAGTTCGGGTCGCTGGGGCGCGAACTCTTTATGCGCCACGGTAGTATGCCCTGACGTAACGTGACATAAAAATATCATCTACTTTTGAGATTCCTCTCAGGTTTTTGTCAGGTAGAAGGAATACAATAGAGTCATAGCAGTCAGCGGTGTTCCCTCACCGAAAAACGGGTGGCAATTGCTCTGCCGCCCGTATTTTTTTGCCTTGCGTTCCCCGATTTGTGATACACGCACACAACAAAGCCCGCTTGCGCGGGCCGTTTTTAGTCTGCCACGATAGGTGCAGCGTCAGGCCGCACCGTGTTGTAGAACGTTAGCTATCCCCGGCAGATTGGTTCGAGCGCCTGCAACAGCACCCCTGCCGCAATCGCGGAGCCAATCACACCGGCAACGTTGGGAGCCATCGCCTGCATAATCACAAAGTTCTGCGGGTCGGTGCGATGTGCAACCATCTGCGATGTACGGGCCGCGTGGGGCACTGCCGAGACACCCGCCGAGCCAATCAGCGGGTTAATCTTATCGCCCTCTTTCAAGAAGAGGTTCATCAGCTTGGCAAACAGTACACCCGTCGCGCTACCCACGGCAAACGCCAGCGCACCCAGTAGCGCAATCACGATTGACTGCGGACGCAGGAAGGTATCGGCCTGTGTGCTGGCCCCGACTGTGAGACCAAGCAAAATGGTGACAATATCAATCAGCGGGTTGCGGGCCGTGCGTGCGAGCCGTTCGGTCACGCCGCTTTCTTTCAGCAGGTTGCCCAGGAAGAGCATCCCCAGCAGTGGCAGCGCATCGGGCGCAATAAACGTTGCCACCAGAAAGCCAGCAATTGGAAACAGAATACGCTGTTGCAACGTGGCGTTGGGGGGTGGGGGCATGCGGATCATGCGCTCTTTTTCGGTGGTAAGCAGGCGCATAATCGGCGGCTGAATAACCGGCACCAGTGCCATATACGAATAGGCCGACACCGCAATTGCACCGAGCAAGTCGGGGGCCAGACGGGTAGTCAGGAAAATCGCCGTCGGGCCATCGGCACCACCAATGATGCCAACACTGCCCGCCGCACAGAGCAACCGATCCGCAGGCTCCAGGACACCATTTGGGTCTTCCAGGAAGCCCAGGAAGGGGAACGACGACCCCACGATGATCAGGAGTAAGAACGTCAGGAAGATACCAAACTGCGCCGCTGCGCCGAGCAACATCAGCTTGGGCTGTGCGATCAGGCTTGAAAAGTCGGTCATCGCCCCAATGCCCAAAAAGATCAGCGGTGGATAGATACCTTCACGCACGCCAAAGTAGAGATACCACAGCACGCTGCCTTCATCGTATACGCCCGCGCCTTTGCCTTCGGCGAAGGGCATATTCCCCAGGATGATGCCGAAGCCAATCGGCACCAGCAGCAACGGCTCGAACTGCCGTACCACACCGAGGTAGATAAAGACACAGCCGGCTATCAGCATCACCAGGTTATCCAGATAGTTCGGGTTGGTCAGGATGAGGTACAACCCGCTTTCTTGCATGTACTCAAGGAGTTGTTCAAAGATTCCCATGCGGCACCTCCTCAGGGCAGCAGCGACTATTCAAATGTCAGTAAGACCTGCCCCTGCTGGACAGCTTCGCCCGGATTCGACTTGATCTCCTTGACTTTGCCCGACACCGGCGAGCTGATATTGGTGTTCATCTTCATCGCTTCGATGATGGCAACCGGATCGTTTTCTTTGACTGTATCACCGACCCGCACCTTAAATTCCACCAGAATACCAGCGATGGGCGATGTCAGCAACTTGTCGGTGCCCGAATCGGAGTTGCCAGACGAATTGGACTCGGACGGGCTACTGCTAGGACGGGGGGTGGGCTGGAGCGTAGGAACTGGTGGCGCGTTGTTGGTGAGTTTGGGCACCGTGGGCGACTGATAGCCCGGTTCGTCGTCATCTTCGAGAACTTCGACATCCACATCGTACATAACGCCATTGACCGTGATACGCAATTTTTTCACGTTCGTCCATCCTTCAAATTCAATGGGCAGGCAGCAGGTGTGCTCGAAGCCGCGCCGCCTGCCTCGACTTAACGACCAACATTAGCCCCGGTCGCTCGATGATACCCGCCGAACAATCTGATGGCGTGCCATAATCGCTGCACGCCCCTGATACGTCCATATCGGCGTGGGCCGCGTGGTGCGATAGCGCACACGGGTGACCCGTACCGACTTGCCCAGGATGCTAGCGGCAGCAGCAGCCAGCACAATCACCAGTTCGGGTGTGATTTCACCATCGGCGAATGGTGCCGGTACTGGTTCGGGGGCTGCCATGGTATTGGTCGGCGCTGCTTCGATCTTCTTGGCTTTGGCAGGCTGCCCAACATATTGAAACAGCGAGACGACACCTACCAGCAGCGCTAGGCCGATAAAGACCACCACCATACCAGTAAAGGTGAGTTGCAGCCCGATTTGTAACAGTTCCATATTCACAGGCTCTGTGCCTCCTTACAGCGGGATAAGTCCGTGCTTCTTCTGCGGGCGAACATCGCGCTTGGTATGCAGCGCCTCAAGCGCAAGGCTGAGATAGCGCCGGGTATCCTGCGGCTCGATGATATCATCGATCAGGTTGCGAGATGCGCCCACATACGGATTGGCGAACTGCTCGCGGTACTGTGCGATAAAAGCGGCGCGGGTTGTGGTCGGGTCTTCGGCATCTTTGATAGCATCACGGTGGATAATATTCACCGCACCTTCGGCCCCCATCACCGCTACCTCACCCGTCGGCCACGCCGCCACCCGGTCGGCACCCAGTTCTTTGCCGCACATCGCCAGATATGCGCCGCCGTAGGCTTTCCGCAAATGATGGTGATCTTCGGCACCGTCGCCGCCGAGTAAACAAACAGCATCTTGGCCCCATGGCGGATAATACCGCCGTGCTCTTGCTGCACACCCGGCAGGAAACCAGGCACATCAACGAACGTCACCAGCGGAATGTTGAACGCATTGCAGAAGCGCACAAACCGCGAGATCTTGTCGGAGGCGTTGATGTCGAGCGCACCCGCCATCACCATCGGTTGATTGGCGATAATGCCCACGCTGCGCCCATTGATGCGTGCAAAGGCGATGATCGCGTTGGGAGCGTAGTATTCCTGCAACTCGAGCATTTCGCCATTATCCACAATGTGCAATAGCACCTCTTTGATATTGTAGGCTTCCTGGGGATTGTCGGGAATAATCTTGTTCAGTGCCGGTTCGGGTGCAACAAGCAACTCGCCGTTGCCATAATCGGGGGGTCTTCCAGGTTGTTCTGCGGCAGGTAGCTCAGGAGTTGCTTACACAGTTCGAGCGCGTGCTGATCGTTTTCGGCAATAAGATGTACCACACCGCTCTGGGCCTGCTGTGCATAGGCTCCACCGAGGTCTTCTTCGGTCACCTGCTCGCCCGTCACCTGCTTGATGACCTGCGGGCCAGTAATGAAGAGCTTGCCAGTTCCCTTCACCATAATGATGAAGTCCATCAGGGCGGGCGAGTAGGCCGCGCCACCCGCACATGGGCCAGCAATGATTGCAATCTGTGGCACCACACCGGAGAGCAGCACGTGGCCGTAGAAAATGCGCCCGTAGCCGCCCAGTGCGTCGATGCCTTCCTGAATGCGTGCGCCGCCGCTGTCGTTGATCAGAACAAGCGGCGAACCCGACTTCATGGCGAGATCTGCCATACGAACAATCTTGTCGGCGTGCATTTCACCGACCGCCCCACCGCTTACCGTAAAGTCCTGTGAAGCAACACAGACTTGCCGCCCCTGCACGGTGCCAACACCCGTGACCACACCATCACCGGGAAATTCGGAATCAGCCAGACCAAAATTGGTGCTACGGTGCTTGGCGAAGAGATACATTTCCTGAAATGTGTGCTGATCGAAGAGGTTGTCGATGCGTTCACGAGCGGTCATTTTGCCGCTTTCGTGCTGGCGCTGGATCCGTTTCTCACCGCCTCCCTGCCGAAGGTGCGCCTTGATTCGGCGGAGTTGCTCGATTTTTTCTGCTGTGCTCATACTTCCCTCTGCCTCACAATGGTACGTTCGATGAACAGCATCGCTGCCCACCCAAACAGTGCCGACCTGCGTTCGGTACGTTGGTAAAACTTTTCATGATATGCAATAGTATCATACTTCTTCTTTACCTGTTTTCAAGAAAACGTCTCTTCACTCTAAGTAGAACATCTACAGCCGCTTTTTGGGTAGTTTACCCAATACCCTTGACAGCCGCCGGATTGGTACTACAATTATGAATGAACGTTCATTCATTGAAAGAGGAATAACATCGTGCCCCGAACCGATCAGCAACTTGCCGAACTGCGCGAAGAGAGCCGCACCCGTATTTTGCAGGGGGCGATGGAACTGTTTGCCCGCTATGGCTATACTAAAACGTCGGTGCGGATGATTGCCGACCACACGGGTATCGCGCAGGGATTAATGTATCGCTACTTTGCCAGCAAAGAAGCGTTGCTGCGGGCCGTGCTGGACAGCTTTATGCAGCAGGTGGCGCAGATTTTGGCCGAGGCGGGCACGGCTAGCGACCCATTCGAACACCTCGCACAGATTATCAGGCTGAGCTTTGAACTGATCCAGCAACAGCCCGATAGCTGGCAACTGTTTTATGCTATTCGAGTGCAGCCGGATGTGGTAGCAGGCCTACACGAAGAGATCAATATTCTTTCGGTGGCGCTGATGCAGCAACTTGAGATACCCTTCCGCCGCGCCAGTATTGCCAATGCCCACAACGAGGCTGCGATTCTGTTTGCCATTATCGATGGCGTGTGCCAGCAATATGTCATCAACCGCACGATCTATCCGCTCCAGGCCGTTACCACAGCGGTACTGGCAAAATATAGCCGTGCAACTTTAACAGGAGCTACCAGTCAATGAGCAGTTTTATTGAGACAACCGATACAGCCTGGCTTGACCGCACCGAATACCCATTTGCACCACACTTCTTTGATGTGCCCGAAGGCCGCCTACACTATGTTGACGAGGGCCAGGGCCAGCCTATCGTGATGGTACACGGCACGCCATCGTGGTCGTTTCTCTACCGCCACCTGATCAAGGGGCTTGCGGCGGATTACCGCTGCATCGCACCCGATAATCTTGGCTTTGGCCTTTCGGACAAGCCGCCACGCTATAGCTATCGCCCGTCCGAACTGGCGCAACACCTACACATGCTGATTAATCAGCTTGACCTGCACGATATCGTGCTGATGGTGCACGACTTTGGCGGGCCGATTGGCCTTTCGTATGCACTCGCACACCCGGAGCGGGTACGTGCGCTGGTCATCTTCAATAGCTGGCTGTGGTCGCTCAAGCATATTCCGGCGATTCGGGTCGGGAGCGCACTGCTCAGCAGTCCGGTCGGGCGCTGGCTCAACCGTGTTACCAACTTCGACCCGCGTGTCATCATCCCATCCGCCACCGCCGACAAATCGAAGCTAACACCGCTGGTGCGGCGACACTACGCTCAGCCCTTCCCGCGCCCCCAGGACCGCAATGCACCGGTGGCGCTGGCTCGCGAACTGGTCGCCTCAGGCGACTGGTACGAATCGCTGGGTGCACAACGCGAGCGCATTCGCCACCTCCCGACCTTGATTGTATGGGGCATGGCCGACCCGCTGCTCACGTCGTCGCTGTTCCTCGAACGCTGGAAGCAGGACTTCAGCCATGCCGAGTTTGTTCTGTTGTCCAACACTGGCCACTTTGTGCCGGAAGAGCGCCGCGCAGAACTAGTGCCAATTGTGCGCACATTCTTGCAAGGTGTACCAATAACATCAGATCATTCATGAACTCATGAGAGAAATTACATATTTTTAACAGAGTTGATCATAGTCATATATAGTTCAGAAGTACTGGTACCCTATCATAGCCTATCGATTCAGTAGCTTCTATCTGATTGTAATGAGTAGTGGTCGTCTTTTTATCGGGGTTTAACCAATAAAGGCATACTATACTATAGGACTGTAGGCTATTCCATCCGAGGAAAAAAGTTCTATTGCTCTGCGAGAAGCGTTATCGTAATATAAGGATGGAACGAATAACCGGGGTCGTGAAAACCACGTGATGTTACACCTGCTAGCTTGCCCCTATGTCCCCTGCCTCCCGCAATTATCGTCCTCGTAGTTAAAAGTAGCGACCCTGGTTCAGTGTAACACACAGGCCCGGAGCACATCGCAGCTCCGGGTGCTTTGTTTTTTAGGAATAATTCCATCTTCTGACCGATGTTCCCCTGATAAATCGCCTGGTATAGTACAATTGAAACATTCATCATCAAGGAATCGTTATAATATATTGAACTTGATGACGGTGATAGGATGCAGGTACCCCCGGTAATGGGTAACGTTGTTGTGTACTCCGGGGGTGTCCTGCTTGAGCGTAAAGGTGGTGTTATGATATCTCCCCGCTGGAAAAAGGTGCTCAGCGATCTGATCGTTAACCCGACCCGCACTATTCTAGTGGTTATGTCTATTTTTATTGGTGTGTTTGCGGTAGGGTTGATAACCAGTGCCCAGGCGATTATTGTGCGCGAGATGCGAACAACCTATACTGCCGCGACTCCCGAACATGCCTCGCTGTCGGTTGGTGATACGGGCGGCTTTGATGAAGATATGTTGCAGGCTGTGCGGAATATGCGCGAGGTGGGCGACGCCGAAGCACGCTATAGCTATAGCGTGTCAGCCCAGGCAGCAATCGGCGACTGGCGCACATTGCGGCTAGTTGCTATTGATGATTTTGATGATATTCGGATTAACAAGTTCTCGCTGACCGAGGGGCAGTGGCCGCCCGGCGACCACGAGATCCTGATCGAGCGGTCGAGCCTGAGCCAACTACAGGTAGAAATTGGTGATAGCTTGCTGATTGAACGGCCCGACGGCAAACGCCGCACGCTGGAAGTGGTGGGCATTGTGTATGCGCCCACCGAAATACCGGCCCAGTTTGGTGGCTCAGTTGGCTATATTTCGATGGATACGCTGGAATGGATCAGCGGTGAGCGTAGCTTCAACCAGCTTGCAATTATCTCGGCCGAAAACGGCAATGATATCACCCACAACGAGGCCGTAGCCGAAGAGGTCTACGAAAAGATCCAGAAGTCGGGCTACGATGTCTCGTTTCCCTTCGTTGGCGTACCCAACGAACACCCGCTTGAGCAGTTCATCGGCGGGATGGTTGCTATTATGAGCATTCTTGGTGTCCTGGCGGTCTTTCTCAGTGGCTTCCTGGTGACCAATACCATCTCGGCATTGCTGGCGCAACAAGTCAAGCAGATTGGTATTATGAAGTCGGTGGGTGCACAGCGCAACCAGATCATCCAGATGTATCTCACGCTGGTGCTATGCTTTGGCATGATTGCGCTGCTGCTGGCCTTCCCGCTGAGCCAGGTGGCGGCGCAGGGGTTTTCGCAACTGGTCGCCGATGAGTTCAACTTTGAACTGGTCAATACCAATGTGCCTCTGTGGGTCATTGCGGTGCAGGCCTTTATCAGCCTGCTGGTGCCGATGCTGGCGGCACTGCTGCCCGTGTGGGCCGGTACCAACATCACCATCCGCGAGGCGCTGAGTAGCGAAGGCGGGCCAGGCAACTATGGGCGTGGCCTGTTCGACCGGATTATTCAAGGTGTGCGCGGGTTGCCGCGTCCGGTACTGCTCTCGCTGCGAAACACCTTCCGCCGCAAGGGGCGACTGGTGCTCACCCTTACCACACTGACGCTCGGCGGGGCAATCTTTATTTCGATCTTCAGTGTGCGAAACTCGCTGATGCTAACCGTGGACGACTTGCTGACCTCGCTGTTTGACTACGATGTGCAGGTCAATTTTGAGCGCACCTACCGTGATAGCTACGTGATAACCGAAGCACTGCGTGTGCCGGGTGTCGAAGCCGCCGAAACGTGGCGCACGGGCGGAGTACGTCCGGTATTGCCCGACGATAGTGAAGGCGAAAGTATTACCGTCTTTGCGGTGCCACCCGATACGGTGATGATGAACCCGAACATTACTGAGGGGCGCTGGCTGCTGCCCGAAGACCAGAACGCGATTGTGATGAGCACGGGTGTGATGGATGATACCCCCGACCTCGCGGTAGGCGATGAAATTGTGCTCAAGGTACGCGGGCACGACACTACATGGCGCATCGTTGGGGTGATGCCAACCATCGGCGGCTCACGCTGGGCCTACACTACCTACGATGCCTATGGACAGGCCGAGCGTGATGTTGGCTCGGCTGGCGCGGTGCTGGTGCGTACCACCTACCGTACCGCCGAGTTTCAGCAGCAGGTGGCAACAGCACTCGATGAGCACTTTAGTCGGCTTGGTATCAATGTTGCTGGCACCGACATTCTCTCGAATATTCGGCAGGCGAATGAGGCCTTCTTTAACACCATCATCTTTGCGCTGTTGGTGATGGCGCTGCTCATTGCGGTAGTGGGTGGCCTGGGCTTGATGGGTACGATGAGCCTGAATGTGATTGAGCGCATCCGCGAGATCGGCGTGATGCGAGCGATTGGTGCATCGGACGGCACCATATTACAGGTGATTATGGTAGAAGGTATGATGCTTGGCCTGCTGAGCTGGGCGCTGGGGGCGTTACTGTCGTTCCCAATGAGCCAGTTCTTGAGCGACCAGGTCGGCAGGCAGTTGTTCAGCCTGCCGCTCAGCTTCAGCTTTGCAGTTGAAGGCGCGATCATCTGGCTGGTCTTCTCGCTGGTGCTGGCCTCGGTTGCCAGTTTCTTCCCGGCGTGGCGGGCCTCGCGGGTGACGGTGCGCGACGTGCTGGCGTATGAGTAGGGCTACCTCAGCACACTCCACATGAATCGGGTATAATGCTGGTAGGAGAACCACGAAGAAGACAGGGCGCACGAAGCCGTGCCCCTGCGCTGCTTCGTGGTCATTACTGTGACAATCAAAAAGGAACTGTATGCGACGCAATGATGTACGCAATATTGCTATTATCGCCCACGTTGACCACGGCAAAACCACGCTGGTAGATGCTATGCTCAAGCAGAGCCGTGTGTTTCGCGAGAACCAAGTAGTAGCTGAGCGTGTGATGGATAGTAATGCGCTTGAACGTGAGCGCGGTATTACTATTCTTTCCAAAAACACCGCCGTTATGTATGGCGATACGAAGATTAATATTGTTGACACCCCCGGCCACGCCGACTTCGGCGGCGAGGTGGAACGGGTGATGCATATGGTCGATGGTGTGCTGCTGCTGGTCGATGCCGTTGAGGGGCCGATGGCTCAGACGCGCTTTGTGCTGCGGAAGGCATTGCAGGCTGGCCATAAGGCGATTGTGGTGGTGAACAAAATTGACCGACCGCAGGCCCGCCCGAACCACGTGGTCAATGCCGTGTTTGATCTGTTCATTGAACTGGGTGCCAGCGATGAGCAATCGGAGTTCCCGGTGATCTATAGCAATGGTTTGCTGGGTGTGGCAGGTCGCGCCCCCGACGATCTGAGCGGTACGCTTGAGCCGCTCTTCGAAACGATTATGGCGTACATCCCCGCACCCGAAGTCAACGCAGATGCGCCCGTGCAGTTGCTGGTAACAACCAGCGCCTATGATGATTATCAGGGCAAGATTGTGACCGGACGGCTTCAGCGCGGCAGCCTGCGGAAAGGCCAGATGGTGGCCCGCATCGACCGCGAGGGCAGCGTTACACAGGCCCGCCTGACCAATCTGTATGTCTTTAGTGGCTTGCAGCGCCAGGAAGCCGAAGAGGTGGGGGCGGGGGATATTGTTGCGCTGGCGGGCATTCCTGAAGCAAACATCGGTGAAACGATTGCCGATGTCGAACAGCCCGAAGCGCTGCCACCCATCACCGTGGAAGAGCCAACCGTGCGTATGACCTTCGGTGTCAATACCAGTTCCTTCGCTGGACGCGAGGGCACGTATGTGACAAGCCGTGTGTTGCGGGCACGGCTGTATGAAGAAACCGAAAAAGATGTCGCGCTGCGCGTGGAAGATACCGACTCAGCCGACACGTTTCTGGTTAGTGGGCGCGGCGAGTTGCACCTCGGCATCTTGATCGAGACGATGCGCCGCGAGGGGTATGAGTTTCAGGTGAGCAAGCCGGAAGTTATTCTCAAGCAGCAGGATGGCGAAACGCTGGAGCCGATGGAACTGGCCGAAATCGAAGTTGGTACCGATTATCAGGGTGTGGTGATTGAGATGCTTGGCAAGCGGCGCGGGCAGATGCGCGATATGCGTACCCACGACGATGGCACTATTCACTATACCTATGTGGTGCCCACCCGTGGCCTGCTCGGATTTCGGCAGCAATTCCTGACCGCCACCCGTGGGCAGGGCCTTATTACCACCATGTTCCTTGATTATGAGCCGCTGGTTGGCGAGATGGAACTGCGCGAGAACGGTTCGCTGATTGCCTCGGAAGATGGCGTAGCGACGGCCTACGGTTTGCACAATGCCCAGGAACGTGGGGCGCTGTTCATCGAGCCGGGGCAAGATGTGTATGCAGGCATGATTGTTGGGCAGCACAGCCGCGACAGCGACCTGGAAGTAAATGTGTGTCGCAAGAAGCAGCTCACCAACTTCCGTAACAATACAGGCGCGGAAGATGCGCTGCGCCTCGAACCGCCGCGCCGCCTTTCGCTCGATGATGCGCTGGAATATATCAGCGATGACGAACTGGTTGAGGTCACTCCAGCAGGCTGGCGGCTCCGTAAGAAGCTGCTGGATGTGAACGAGCGGCACCGCCTCCGCAAGCAGAAGAAGTACCAGGAAGCAGGGTAGGCGCTCCACGTGTCGGTGTAGGGCAGGCTTCAATCCTGCCCTACTGCCCATATGGGGTGGCATAGAGGCGCACTTGCTGCCCTACTCTAGATAGCCCTGCAACTTCTGCCCAACCAGCGGGTCGCGCAGGCGGCGCAGTGCTTCGGCTTCAATCTGGCGGGTGCGCTCGCGGGTGATACCGAACGCCACTCCAACCTCTTCGAGCGTGCGGCGGCGACCATCGGCCAGACCATAACGCAGCATCAGCACCCTGCGCTCCCGTTCTGGCAGGCCGTTCAGTGCCTCGGCAAGCTCGCGTTGCAGCATATGCTGGGCCGCAATCTCCATCGGCGTTTCTTGGCGCTCGTCGGCCAGCAATTCGCCGATACGCCCCTCGCGGTCGTTGCTGAGTGGTTGCTCAAGCGAAACCGGCTGGGTGGCGGCTTGCAGCAAGCGCTTCACTTTTCGCAGGCTCATATTAAGTGCCTGGGCGATCTCTTCGGGGGTTGGTTCGCGCTCAAGGGATTGTTCGAGCTTGTAGATGGCACGGCGGAGATGGGTGATGGACTCGCTGAGGTGGACGGGCAACCGGATCAGGCGGCTCTGTTCGGCAATGGCGCGGGTGACGGCCTGCCGAATCCACCACGTTGCATAGGTTGAGAAGCGGTTGCCCCGCTTATAGTCGAACTTCTCAACGGCACGCATCAGGCCGATATTGCCTTCCTGCACCAGATCCATAAAGGACATCGAACTGCCGATATATTTCTTAGCAACGCTGACGACAAGGCGCAGGTTGGCCTGAATAAGCTGGCGGCGGGCTTCGTCGGCGATAATCAGGGCACGTTCGAGGTCGCGGCGTTCGCTCCACGATGCAAACTGCTCGTTTTTAATCGCGGCCTGGGCTGCCTGCCCGCGTGCAATCTTCATCGCCAGATCGATTTCTTCTGCTGCCGTGAGGAGCGCTACCTGCCCGATCTCGTGCAGATACAACTGCACCGAGTCTTCCATCAGTTCGTTGCCGACGGGCTTGGCTTCTACTTCTTCGGCTTCCTCTTCGACTTCGACAACATAAGCCTCTTCTGTATCTATCTCTTCACGTCCATCCCACATCTTTCATTTCTCCTACAATTTCATTACTCTTTTCCCTGTATCATCGTTCTCCAAAACCATATTCAGTTTTTCTCTTCAGCGAGCCTGCTTGCGCTAACGAGGCGGTTCCCATTTTCGGGTATCGATGATTTCGCCTGTCACACCACGCGGCGGCTGGGCAGCCAGGTAGATCGCTGCATCCACCACGCTTTCTGGTGCAATAAGACCTTTATCAACTTCGGGAGCGGCCTCACGCATCAGGCGCGTATCGGCAAAGCCACCAGGATGTAAAACATTGACGTTAATGCTGTAGCGGCGGAATTCTTTGGCCCACGCTAGACTAAGGCCATGTACCGCGTGCTTGGCGGCACTGTAGGCCGAGAAGCCAGGGATTGCCAGCTTATCGACTGGCGCACCGATATTGATGATGTTTCCGCCCTTCTGTTCGATGAAGTGCGGAAGGAAGGCACGGGTTACGAGGAATGTGCCCTTGAGCAACGTTGTGTGCAGCAAGTCCCAGGTTTCTTCGCTGGTTTCGAGTGCGGGCACTCGACGGGCTACACCAGCACTGTTGACCAGGATCTGGGGCGCACCAAGCAACTTGATGGTTTGTTCAACAAACTGTTCAACCTGCTGGCTATCGCGCACATCAACGGTAATAGCCCGGGCGCGGTGTCCGGTCTCTTCAATGAGCCAGACGGTTTCAGCAATTTCGTCTGTGCTGCGAGCTGCAACGACGACGTTCGCGCCAGCGTTGGCAAACCCCAATGCAATTGCGCGACCTATTCCTCTACCGCCGCCAACCACCACGGCGGTCTTGTTGCTTAATTGCATATTAACATGTCCTTCTAAATATTTCAATCATGAAACTTTTTAAAAATATATCATTATGTCTGTCGCTGGATTACAAACCACGCCAGTTCAATCATCGTTTGTCGGGCGGGCGATTCGGCAAAGTGGTTGAGATGAGCAACCGCCCGTTCCACATAGGCGCGTGCTTCCTGCTGCGTGCGCTCGATAGCGCCGGCCTGCTTTACTTCGGCGATTGCCTGCGCGACTTGCTCATCGCTCAGGCCAGAGACACCCGCAATATCGCGCAGGAAGTCGCTGCGGCTCTGCTCCACCGCGTACATCAACGGCAGCGTAATCGTGCCCTCGCGCAGGTCGTTGCCGGCAGGCTTGCCAAGTGTTTTTTCATCACCGATAAAATCCAGCACATCATCAACAATCTGGAAGGCAACACCGAGGTCGTAGCCATAGTGCCCCAGAGCAGCAATATCGTCTTCGCTCCCGCCGCCGGTCGCCATGCCCGCCTTGCAGCCTGCCGCAAACAGGGTAGCAGTTTTAGCGCCCGTCTTGTAGAGATACTGCTGGAGTGCACTATCGAGCGGCTCAACGGTCGTCACGGGGTTCAGTTCGCCTTCAACAATGGTTTGCACCGCCTGGGCATAGTAGGTAATAATACGCGGATCGCGGCACAGCGCCATCTCTGCGGCAGCTAGCGCAAAGAAGTAGTCACCGACCATCAGCGCCACATCGTTATCCCACAGCGCATGCACTGTTACCCGTCCGCGACGGCGTCGGGTGTGGTCAACTAGATCGTCGTGCACAAGCGAGGCGGCGTGGATCAGTTCGACGGAGGCAGCGGTGTGCAAGGCTTGCTCAGTATGTGATGTGCCGCGTAGCCGCGAGGCCAGGAGCGCCAGGGCCGCCCGCAGGCGCTTGCCGCCCGCCTGTACAGTGTGGGCACCAGCGGCGGCAATATATGCCGAATGTGAGGCAGTCCGGGCCAGCAACAGGTCTTCGAGTGCCTGCAATTCGCCGACGATACCAGCACGGGCAAAGCGTTCACGGGTGCTGGTCGAAAGCGACTGCACGGTTGTTGAAGGTTCGGCGGACGCTGCGTGGTCGGCGTCCGTGGATGCTTGTGTTTCGTAGATCGACATTCTGCTACGCTCCTTGACAACAAACGCTGCAACAGTGCAGGGCAGGCTGTGCATTGTCTGCGGGTCTGAACCAGTTGTCAGACTGTGAGGGGTGTGCACTGGAGCGATAGACACGGGTTGTGTATCGTCACGCGTGAGGGCCGGAGTCGGTCGTAACCCAACAATTGCACACCTTGCACAGGCCTTGCCAATACACTGCACAATTTTCGCTTATTTGTCTGTAATCTAGATTACATTTTAACTATTAATAAAAGATGAGTAGTATACAAAACGCCGGAGTAAGCACATACTCCGGCGTTATTCTAACGACTTTCTCGGCAGATGCGAAGCTTGCTAAATGTAATACATTGTGAACCCGGTACCCTGACGCTTACGCTGACATAAATCTTCCAATGTCACATCCAGCAAGGTGCTTTCGACAATCCGGCGCAGGTCGTCCCACACGTTCCGCACATACTGGCAGTCCTCTGGTTGGGTCGGGTTCAGGTCGTCGCGGGCATTGTCCTGGATGACCAGATTACCTTCCAGCACACACAGGACATCATACAGATTGATCTGTTCGGGGGAACGGGCCAGCATATGCCCGCCTTGTGGCCCGCGCAGGCTTTCGATAAAGCCAGCCCGCCGCAGTGTGATCAACATCTGGTTCAGGTAATTGACTGGAATGCCCTGCCGTCCGGCGATGTCCTCACTTTGCACCGGGCCTTTCCCATAATGCTGGGCCAAGTCGAACAGTGCCCGCACACCATATTCAGTTTTGCTGGATATTCGCATTATATCGGCACTATCTCTATATAAAATACTCAATACTTACGTTACTGATTCAAGTTTACAGCATTATTATAGCACGCGGGCCAGCGCTCTGCCGACCCGCGTTGCTGGTGTTGGTCAGCGCTGTGCGGTTGGGGTGGTCAGCATCTCAAATGCTTCCAGCAACTGCGTGTCATCAGTGCGGAGCAGTTCGCGCCGGGTCAGTTCTTCGGCCTCGCTCGGAGAGAGGCTCTGCACACCCGGCTCCAGACCAATCAAGACATCTGGCTCGATGCCCTGGTTACGAATGAGCCGCCCATTGGGGGTGAGCCATTGCGACGTACCAAGCAGCAGTTGTCCGCCATCATCCAGCGAGAAGGTGGAGAGCACGGTACCTGTACCCACAGTTGGCACACCAATCACCTCGGCGCGTTCGGCTTCTTGCAGCGCACCAGAAACAATTTCGGCAGAACTGGCGGTATTGTTATTGATCAGCACCACCATCGAGATATCCTGTGCTGCGCCTTCGTCGCGGGTGCGCGAGGGGCGGCGGTTGCCTGCGCGGTCTTCTTCAACCAGCACCACCGAGCCACGCGGCAAGAACTGCCCCGCCACCCCCAGCGCCTGTTCACCAGGCCGCCGGGGTTGCTCGTCGCAG
>JAAUSQ010000308.1 GCA_012033195.1 Chloroflexaceae bacterium | reverse complement strand
ACCTCAAAGGGCGGTCACGGTCGGGCGTGAGGTAGGCATCGTGGAAGGGCCAAGCCATGTATACACGGTGGGGATGCTGTGCCGCAACGCCCACGCCGTCACCTGCGCCGCCAGTACGTTGCGCGGGTGCATCAGGTGGATGACATCGGGTTGCCGCCGGGAGGTTAGCAGCGCATCAAGCGTCTGTGCCAGCGGACGATTGGGACGGTAGCGCGAGGCACCCGCACCACCTCGACCCCGTCGATAGTTTCGCTAGTCTGAGCAAGGGCAGGGCGTTGGGGGTCGTGCGTACCAATGGCAAAAACATGGTGCCCACGCCGCACCAGCGCTAGCGCCAGCACACGTTCGGGCCAGTGCCGAAAGGTCTGGGTAACACCGCCAAGCCCGACGATAAGCACCCGCAATGCTCGCCCGTGCTGCACGGTGCTAGCGTTCCTCACGAGCGGGGCGGGTCCCGGTTGCCAGCAGGCCATTGCCCACCAGCGGCGGGTAGGGGATTGATAGCCGCAACCGCACCCGCCGCGACGAGAGCCACGCGGCTGGCTTGACGCCCGTATGCCAGCGCACCCGCTCAAATCCAGCGCGGCGTAGTTCGTGGGCTAGCCGGGGGGGGTGTACAGGTTCACATGGGTCGGGTCGGTGTCGCCACTCCAGAGCTTGCCGACCAGCGGGGCCAGCACCCGCCGAACATCCCACAGGTTGGGCGTTGTCACCACAATGCGCCCGCCCGGTTTCAGCACCCGGTAACACTCGCGGAACAGGGGCAGCGCGTCGGGCACGTGCTCCACCAGTTCGCTCAGCAGCACCAGATCGATACTGGCATTGGCAGCCGGCAGACCTTCGGTGCTGTCATTGAGGGCTACGCCTGCTCCGGGTGCAAGGTGCAGGGCCGTTTCTAGGGCGTAGCGGCTATGGTCAAGCCCCAGCGCCAGTGCGCCGTGTGTTTCGAGGTAGCGCAACCCTGGCCCCGCGCCACAGCCAACATCGAGCACACGCCAGCCCTGCACCGCACGCACGCCAGCCAGCCCGAAGATGCGCCCGAACTGCCATGCAATCTTGGCATCCGACTTGCGGATCTGGGCCGCAAAATATTCTGGTGGGTAATCGGCGGCAGCGGGCGTGCCTGCTGATGATTGCTGTGCCATAGGTTTTGTACTGATCCTGTTGCCATCGCGTGGCTATGGTGTGCCGCGCAGGTGGGGCGACTGTGCATAGTATAGCATACCCGGCACCTCATGCCCTGCATTGGCGGGCTATACCGCTCGCTCTTTCAGCAAGCGTCACGGTTCGGGTCATAGCGCTGGCTTTCCGTTGCCGATTAAATCGGCTGCACGCATTAGAGCAGATGGGGCAGCACACAGGAGCAATACCGCAAGCGGCACGAACTGCCTAATTGCTGCAAAATACCCCTTGACACAGGCCGCCTGCTCTGCTACAGTATCAGAGTTGAACGCCGGAGTGCTGAAATGGCAGACAGGCTCGGCTCAAACCCGAGTGGGGCAACCCGTGTGGGTTCGAGTCCCACCTCCGGCACGTTGCATTCTTGCACACCAATGATAGTAGAAAGTCGGGGCGTGGCTCAGCCTGGTAGAGCGCCGCGTTCGGGTCGCGGAGGTCGGTGGTTCAAATCCACTCGCCCCGACCACTATCAAGTGCGTGCAGCACAGACCTAGTACACTGTAGATTTTATGCAGGTACTACTTCCCTCCGGTCATGCTCCGCTATCATCTGAAAGCCCGGTTCTCATGCCATTGTTATCGTCGGTTTGCTGTCGGAGCACGAGCATATGAAGGCGATCCATCAGCGGTATTCGCGTTGTGTATATACCGGCTGGCTGGTGCTGCTGTTTGTGCTGAGTGGCTGCGACTACATTGCCAGTGCGCTCCCACCCACACCGTCGCCCTTTCCGACCCTGGCCCGCCTGCCTAGCGTGACCCCGGTGACACCGTCGCCCACCTGGACTCCTGCCCCAACCCGTACCAGTACGCCCGTTGTCACACCAACACCGCTGCTCCTGATTGGTACTGTGGCAGTCGGGGCAAATGTGCGCTCTGGCCCCGGCACCGAGTTTCCCATTGTCACCAGCCTCGTCTCTGGCACTACCGTTACACTCGAAGCCCGCATTGATGCTGGATGGTATCGCATCGTAACACCCGAAGGGGTTGAGGCCTGGATGTCGGAGCAGGTGTTGGATGTCCCTCCCGATATCGTCGAACAGATTCCCCTGGTTGAACCAGACAGCTAACCTGTTTCTGGCGTACAATATAAGAGAGCAAACAGTGGGGCGCAAATGAGTGCGCCCTTTCTTTATTGTTCCTGGCTTATGCTTCCGCGTGCTGATAGAGTGGAAAAGCATAAGCTCCTCTACTGATAACAAGAATGATAACAAGAAAGCGAGATATACGGCTATGCCTGCATTGATTATGTATCCCGGTATCATCTACGGCCCGGTCAAGTCGCGCCGCCTCGGGCAGTCGCTTGGGGTCAACCTGCTCCCGGTCGGGCGCAAAGTCTGCTCGTTCAACTGTGTCTACTGCGAATGTGGCGATACCACCGAACTGATTGAGCAAGCCCGCGATGAGCAGGGCCGCCGCACCACGTTTCCTACCGTCGAGCAGGTACGCACCGAAATCGCCGCCGCATTGCAGCACTACCCCGCCCTGGATGCCATCACGTTTGCGGGGCACGGCGAGCCATCGCTGCACCCGCAATTTCCCGAAGTGGTACAGGCTACCCGCGAGGTACGCGACCAGTACCAGCCACAGGCGAAGGTTGGTGTGCTCACCTCGGCGGCCCTGCTGCAACGCCCGCGCCCGCGTGCGGGTATCGACCTGTGCGACCTGAAAATGATGAAGCTGGATGCGGGCGACGAAGTAACCTTTCAACAGATCGACCGACCCGCCGCCAATGTGCGCCTGCAACCCATCATCGAAGAACTGACGAAGATGGCCCGTCAGGAAGCAATTATTATTCAGACCTGTCTGATCGATGGGCCAGTAGGCACGGCGCAGAATATCCACGGCAAGCCCTGGGATGCACTGGTCGAAGCGATTGGCACGATCAAGCCGATTGTGGTGCATCTTTACCCCATCGACCGCCCCACCCCGGAGCCGTGGGTGCAGAAGGTTGCACACGAGGTGGTGATGGAACGCGCCCGCGAGATTGCGGCACGCACGGGCGTACCCGTCGAGCCATATGCGTAAGTGCGGCACTCCGGAACAGGTGCGGGGCGCGGGCAGCGGAAGTGCTCCCTCTACCCCACCTTGAAAAATACACATAAACTCCGTATGATCGTAAGAGCGAAGTAACCTGTGAAAGATGAAATACAAAGCCCTGTGTTGTGCATTGAATGTACACCTGCGGGTGTGCCAGGGAAACCATTTGTGGATTGCATGGCATAGCGAGAAGGAGAGCAGTGTGCCGTTATCACCAGTGTCCGCACTTGCAGCATCGTCCGAATCGGGTGGGTCGAGTCTCAGTCAGCCACTCCCGGCTGATGAACAACTGGCACTGCTGTTGCGCCTCGCCGACATACCCGCCGAACACCACCCCCCCGACCCGGCCCCGCCATCGCTCAACCTGTCTGCTGCCTATGCCGAATGCCGCCGCCTGACTCGCAAACATTCAAAAAGCTTTTTTTTCAGTACTCAGTTTTTGCCCTCCGAAAAACGCCGTGCGGTACGTGCGTTGTATGCCTTCTGCCGCATGAGCGATGACACCGTTGATATGGCAACCAGCGACCCGACCCACGCGCTAGCACAGTGGGTGCGTCTGGTACGTGCGCCCCAGCCCCACCCCGATAACCCGGTGTTGCTGGCGTGGCACGATACCTGCGGGCGCTATCGGCTGGCACCCGCCCTGGTTGATGAACTGCTGGCAGGCATTGCCATGGATCTGACGATCCACCGCTACCGCACCTTCGCCGACCTGTGGCTCTACTGCTATCGGGTGGCCTCGGTGGTGGGCCTGCTCAGTATGGGCATTATGGGGTCGGCCCCCGGCGCAGAACCGTATGCTATCAAGCTCGGTGTGGCGCTGCAACTCACCAATATTCTGCGCGACGTAGGCGAAGATGCCCGACGCGGGCGCGTGTACCTGCCCGAAGAAGACCTTGTACAGTTCGGGTTAACCGCCGACGATATCTTGCATGGTGTGTGTGACAAGCGCTTCAAGGCGCTGATCGATTTTGAGATTGCCCGCACGCATCGGCTATATGATGAAAGCTGGTATGGTATTGCGCTGCTGCCCCGCGACAGCCGCATGGCGGTCGGCGCAGCGGCCCGTACCTATCGTGCCATTCTTGACAAGGTGGTACACAACAACTACGATGTGTATGAGCAACGCGCCCATCTGACCTCGTCCGAGAAACTGGCGCTGCTCCCTGGCATCTGGCGCGATGTCCGCCGCCTGGAACAGCACCAACTGACTGTGTCGGCTTGAATGGAGCATCCCGACTGTTAACGCATTTGCTGCACTGGAGAGGAAACTATACCGATGCACACGGCATCACCATCATTCCAAACAACGGCCCGCCCGCCGCTGCGCTGGCCCGGCTGGATTTTTAATACCCTGCTAACTATTCTGTTTCTTGGCCCGATTGCGGCCCCGCTCTTTCGTGCAACGGGTCTGCCCGGTGTCGCCGATCTCGGCTTGCTAGCACAGGTATTGCTGAATACCTATATCTGCCCTACGCCCGCGTGGGCCTACGAAGTGGCAGGCTACCCGATGGCAGTATGTGCCCGTTGCTGGGGCGCTACCATTGGCCTGTGGGCAGCACGGCTTATGCTGGTACCGGGGATGCATTCGCAAAGCTGGTGGGCCGATGGGCTACGCGGCTACCGCGCCCTGCCCCTACCCAATCGGCTGCTGCTCAGTGCGGCCCCAGTTGTGTTATGGCCTATCGAGATTATCGGCACG
>JAAUSQ010000028.1 GCA_012033195.1 Chloroflexaceae bacterium | reverse complement strand
CAGCGCCTCGCCGAGTACCTCGAGGCGGCGGCGCACCTGCGCGGCGAGATCAAGTCGGCGATGACCTACCCGGTCATCTCGCTGTTCCTGGTGCTCGGCATCGCGTCGTTCCTGATGATGGGCATCGTGCCGTCGTTCAAGCCGGTGTTCGACTCGCTCGAGGTCGAGCTGCCGGGCCTGACGGTGGTGATCATGGACGCAGCCTTCTTCATGAAGGACTACTGGTACCTGATCTTCGGCGGCATCGGCGGGGCCACGCTGTTCACCACGCACCACGCGTTGCCCATCCAGCGAACTGACCAGCCCACGCAAATGGACATGCTGCCCGTCGGTCTCCAGTTCGGCGTGCGCGGCCATCGGCACCTGACAGCCCCCTTCCAGGCGGCGCAGCAGGGCACGCTCTGCCAGAGCTGCCACCCGCGAGGCAGGATGATCGAGCGGCTGTAACAGGTGGCGCGTCTGCGCGTCGGCGGCGCGGGTTTCAATCGCCAGAATGCCCTGGGCTACCGCAGGCAGCATTACCGCAGGCAGCAGGTAGGCGCTAACCCGTTCGTGCATTCCAAGCCGTTCGAGGCCCGCCGCTGCGAGGATGAGGGCATCGTAGTCGCCACTGTCGAGCTTGTTCAGGCGCGTGCCGACATTGCCGCGTACATCACGAATGTGCAGATCGGGACGCAGTGCCCGCAACTGCGCAGTGCGGCGCAGGCTACTGGTGCCCACGGTTGCGCCCGTCGGCAGCAGATCAAGCGGGTTGCTCGCCGGGTCGTTCAGCAGGGGCGCGTCGCTGTCATCCAGATGGGGCAGTACCAGTGCATCGTAGGGCGTGGCGCGTTCGGGGAAGGCCGCTAGCAGCAGGCCGTCGGGTGTGAGCGAGGGCATATCTTTACAGCTATGCACCGCAAGGTCCACTTCGCCATCGAGCAGGGCGACTTCAATTTCTTTTACAAAAAGCCCTTTATCGCCCACCTTCGAAAGCGCAACGTCCAGCACCCGGTCGCCCGTGGTGGTAATAATTTGCAGCGCTACCTCAAGGCCAGGATGATGCTGGCGCAGGGTGGCGGCAACGTATTCGGCTTGCACTAGCGCAAGCTGACTGCCCCGTGTTCCAATTGTCAGTTTCATAAGCGAATGATTCCAGATCCACTCTTAAGAAAAAAGGCCGGTCGCTCAAACCGTGCCACCATCTCAAAGCGTCGTGCGCTGCGCCCTACATATCCCACAGGTCGCGCAGCATTTCGGCGTACCGTTCGCCATCGCCAGCGGCGGCGGCGTGCTTGGCGCGCAGGGTGGGCATATGCAGGAGTTTGTTCACCAGACTGCGGCTGAGCGCCTCAACGATGTGCTGCTGCTCTGGCGAGAGTTCGGATAGTCGGCGCATAGCTCGCTGCAATTCGGCGTCGCGCATTTCTTCGGCGTGCTGCCGCCACGATGAGAGCACCGGGAGCACCTGTTGTGTACGCAGCCAGGCATTAAACTCGTCAACCTCTTGCTGCACAATCGTACGGGCACAGGCAACTTCACTGCCTCGCCGGGCCATCGTATCGCCAACCACCTCTTGTAAATCGTCGATGGTGTAGAGATGTGCCCCGGCAACCTGGGCAACCTGTTCGTCAATATCACGCGGTACAGCAAGGTCTATGAGCAGCATTTCTGAAGCACCGATGGTATGGTCGGTCGGCCCACGGTGGGCGCGGTGTCCCAGGGCGGTAGCGATGTGTTCGGCAGTGATGACGGTATGCGGGGCCGATGTGGAGCTGATTACAATATCGGCTTCGTTCAGTACGTCTTGTAATGCCTCGAAGGGGTAGGCTGCGGCGGCATAGCGGCTTGCCAGTTCGCAGGCCCGTTCGTAGGTGCGGTTGATAACGATCAGGTCGGTTGCACCGTGGGCCAGCAAGTTCTGCGCTGCCAGTTCGCTCATTTTGCCGCTGCCCACCAGCAGCACCTTGCGGCCTTCCAAATCGCCGAGCCGCCGCTCTGCCAGTTCGATGCTAGCCTGCGAAACACTGGCAGCACCCGCCCCAAGCGATGTTTCGCGGCGCACCCGCTTGCCTGTCGTCAGGGCGCGGCTGAACATGCGCGACAATATCGGGCCTACACTGCGGACACGCTGCGCCAGCAGAAACGCCTTGCGAACTTGTCCCTGGATCTGCGCTTCGCCAATGACCAGTGATTGCAGGCCCGCAGTGGTTTCGAACAAATGCTCAACTGCCATCTCATCGTAGCAGAACGTGAGGGCGCGGGCGAAACGGTCGGGGGCCAGGTTGTGATACTTTGCCAGAAAGTGAATAATTGCTTCTTCTATTAGAGCAGTTTCATCGTGGATAATACCATAGACCTCGACCCGATTGCAGGTCGAGAGGATCACCGCTTCGGTCAGCAGGGGGGGTGCTCGCCATTGGCGGAGGTCAACCGGCCCAGTGCATCTGTCAGACTCGCTTGGTCGAAAGCCAGACATTCACGCATCGCAACCGATGCTGATGTATGGTCGAGACCGGTAAAAAACAGCCTCATATAAAACCACTCCCCAGGCTTGATATGTCAGCACCTATTGAGAGAAACGAGCAAAACTAAGCAAACTTATGCAAATATATGTTAACCCGAATTTAGCATGTTGCGGTCGCTTTGTCAAATTTTACCTCAACTTTTTGCATGATTTGTCATGCAGTCATGGTTTATGAGACATGCAAGCAAATGTGCTGTTCTTCCAAAATGGCCCTGCAACTGTTCTCCACAGTTCCCACAGGTTATCCACATCTTGTGTCGGCGTTGTCCCAATGGCTAGATGTGTTCCCATGGCATTATGCACTCTCCCGACTCCAGGGGCGCAGGTAGGTTATCCACAGCATGGCACAAAAGTTATCTACATTTTCCCCAGTTTTAGGGTGCGCATACCGCAAAAAGTCACTATCTACCCCTGCAATAGTATAAGGAAATCTGATAGATTCGGGGGGTTTCTGTGCTTGAAAGTTCAGGTCAGATACGGTATGATCAGCCGCAATGCAACAACGACAGTCCTGATCGTCGGTCTTCCTGCGACAGTGTGAAGCGCATCGAGAGGAACGATAATTTCTACTCTCCATACGTTTGTATGTAGGTGAGAGGAGCACTTCTGTTGCTTTGGAATGCGGTCGTCGGGCGATGGATAGCCTTGCTATTACTGTACGTTCTACCGGGCATACACATCACGAGAGTCGTGTCCCTCTGAGGAGGGTTGAGCGGAAGAGAGGTGCTTCGTGAACCTGAGTCAAATCTGGCAGGCGACACTCGGCACAATCCAACTACAAACATCACGCCAGGAATTTGATACCTGGTTACGCAGCACGACGCTCCTTTCGTTGGAGCAAGGATTGGCAACGGTGGGCACCGCGACGCCCTTTCATAAAGAACATCTGGAAAACCGCTATATGGTGCCTGTGCGCCGCTCACTCGGTGATGTGGTTGGATTTCCGGTACAGGTACAGTTTATTATTGCGCCGCCTGTAGCGGCCCGTACCGAGCAGCCTGCCGTCTTTGAACGACGCGCCAGCCTGCCTGAGCCGGAAGGCGATAGCGCCTTGCTCGATCAAGATAGCGCAGAAGAACCGACTCGTCCGCTGATGACGCGGGTTGTGCCATTTCAGCATAATGGCCTGAATGGGAGCGCGTACAATGCACGCCCGCGCTCATATGCCAATGGTTTGGGGTGGGCGAACAATACCGATGATCTGGTGCAGCACGACCTATCGAGCGCGATCCGGTCGGGCATGCTCAACCCAAAATATACGTTTGATTCGTTTATCGTTGGCTCAAGCAATCGGCTTGCGAATGCGGCGTGTCAGGCGGTCGCCGACCATCCCGCGCAGGCATACAACCCGTTGTTCCTGTATGGCGGGGTAGGGCTTGGCAAAACCCACCTGCTGCACGCTATCGGCAATCTGGTGCTCGACCGGGACCCCGAAATTAATGTACTGTATGTGTCGTCGGAGAAGTTTACCAACGACCTGATCAATGCTATTCGGCGGCAGCAGACCGAAGAGTTCCGGCTGCGCTACCGCAATATCGATGTGCTGCTGATTGACGATATCCAGTTCATCGCGGGCAAAGATGCCACCCAGGAAGAGTTTTTTCATACCTTCAATACGCTGCATTCGGCAACCAAGCAGATTGTCATCAGTTCCGACCGTCCACCCAAGGCGATTGTCACGCTGGAAGAACGGTTGCGGTCGCGCTTCGAGTGGGGCCTGATTGTCGATATTCAAGCGCCCGACCTGGAGACCCGTACCGCGATTCTGCGGGCCAAAGGCGAGCAGATCAATATGCTGGTGCCGCCCGAAGTGATCGATTTTCTGGCGAACAAAATCCAGAGCAACATCCGTGAACTGGAAGGCTGCCTCAACCGCGTGACGGCCTATGCCCGCCTGCACAACACATCGGTCACTACCGAGGTAGCGGCTTCGGCACTGGCGGAACTACTGGATGATACGCACCGTAAGCGTATCACGCCCGACGAGATTTTGAAGGTGGTCAGCGAGTATTATGGCATTGATACACGGGTGATCCAGGGGCGCGGGCGCAGTCGTAACGTGGTGGTGCCGCGTCAGGTGGTGATGCACCTGCTGCGCGAAGAGACGGGCATCAGCCTGGTTGAGATTGGCAACTTCCTGGGTGGGCGCGACCATACCACCGTGATCCACGGCTGTGAGAAGATTACCGAAGAGATCAAGACCGATACCCGCCTACGAAACGAGATTATGGCGATCCGCGAGAAACTGTACGAGCGCTAGGGCTATCCTGGCGCTATGCGGGAAAAGGGGCTTGCGTGATGCCGCGCACGATGCTACAATAAGGGGAGTTACCGCCCGCCGTAAGCGGGTATCTTTATGTTGCATAGAACAGGCTGGAAAGGATAATAAAGAGCGATGGCTAGCAAGAAGGGCAACCGCATCGTCATCAAGCTGAAGAGCACCGAGAGCGGGCATACCTACACCACCGAGAAGAACCGCCGCAACGATACCAGTCGGCTCGAACTGAAGAAGTACGACCCGATTGTGCGCCGCCACGTGGTCTACCGCGAGACGAAGTAAGTAGTCAAATTACTACTTGTGTAAAGAGACGGTTACCGGAAATCCAGGGGAAATACCCTGGATTTTGTTTATATGCATAACAGCGATAGGTATGTGGCATAGGGCGATGCGCGAGAGGAGTGCCGCATCGCCTTACCGCCCCAGCACATCCAGCACGCCGATCAACTTGTCGGCCCAGTTGCCATTCAGTTCGCGGCGGTCGAGGCGCAGGAATTGCGGCCCCACCCGGAGCGCCTTATCGCGCCCGAAGCGCCGCTTGATACGCTCACGGCCCTGCGTGTCCATCGTGGGCAGGCGCACAATAAATTCCTCGTCGGTGGTAATCACCGAGTTGATGCCTGCATGGAGCGCCAACGCCTTGATCAACAGCCACGTTAGCAGGTTGGCGGCAGGTTCGGGCAGTTCGCCAAAGCGGTCGCGCAACTCCTGCCGTAAAGCCTGTACCTCTGGCGGTGTGTTTGCTTCGGCCATCCGCTGATACACCCCCAGGCGCACCGTGTCATCGTCGATATAGTCTTCGGGTAGGTAGGCCGTTAGCGGCAGATCAAGCGTGACCAGCGGACTGACCAGGATCTTCTCATTAACCACAATATCGGCGGCAGTTTTGCCCCGCTTCGGGCGGGTGGCGCGAGGTGGCGGTTCGCCGTTGGCATCGGTGGCGGGATCGGCGGGTGGTGGGGTGTCTGCGTCTTCGTCGTCAAACGACTTGCCCGCTTTCAACTGATGCACGGCCTGCTCCAGCAGACGCGAGTACAGGTCGAAGCCGACCGCCGCAATATGCCCGCTCTGCTCGGCCCCCAACAAGTTGCCCGCGCCGCGTATCTCCAGGTCGCGCATGGCAATGCGGAAGCCGGCCCCCAGTTCGGTTGCCTCCTGGATGACCTGCAAGCGCTGCTGCGCCTCTTCAGTCATCGGCTTATCCTGGCGATAGAGCAGGTAGGCATAGGCACGGTTGGTCGCACGGCCCACACGCCCGCGCAACTGGTAGAGCTGGGCAAGGCCATAATTGGGTGCCTCGTCAATAATGAGGGTGTTGGCATTGGGTACGTCCAGCCCATTCTCAATGATAGTCGTGCAGACCAGTACATCATACTCGCCCTTAAAGAAGCTCATCATCATCTGCTCAAGCTCGCGCTCGTCCATCTGCCCGTGTGCTACGCCGATCTCGGCATCGGGCACCAGTTTCTGCAACTTGTTGGCAATGTGATAAATGCTCTGCACCCGATTGTGCACAAAGTACACCTGCCCACCGCGCCCCAGTTCGCGCTCAATCGACTCGCGTACCAGGGTATCGTCGTAGGGTACCACATACGTCTTGATCGGGATGCGATCTTCAGGCGGCGTGTTGATCAGGCTCATATCACGGATACCCGCCAGGGTCATATGCAGCGTGCGCGGAATGGGCGTTGCCGTCAGGGTCAGCACATCGACAGCGGCGCGCATCTGCTTGAGTTGCTCTTTGTGGCGCACACCGAAGCGCTGCTCTTCATCGACAATCAGCAGGCCCAGGTCTTTGAAGCGCACATCTTTCGAGAGCAGGCGATGCGTTCCAATCAGAATATCAATCTCGCCGCGTGTGGTGCGCTCAACGATGGCGTCCTGCTCTTTGGGTGTGCGGAAGCGCGACAGCATCTCGATATTGAGCGGGAAGGCCGCCATGCGTTGCCGAAACGTATTGTAGTGCTGCTGCGCCAGCACGGTTGTTGGCACCAGCACAGCAACCTGCCTGCCACTCTGTACGGCCTTGAACGCGGCCCGCAGTGCTACCTCGGTTTTGCCGAAGCCAACATCACCACAGATCAGGCGATCCATCGGGTGGGGCGATTCCATATCGTGCTTGATTTCGCCAAGCGCCTGCAACTGGTCGGCAGTCTCCACATAGGGAAAAGCATTTTCAAGCTCGCGCTGCCATTCGTTATCCGGCTCGAAGGCATGCCCGGTCTGGGTCTGGCGGCGGGCATAGATTTCGAGCAGGTCGTCGGCAAGGTCGCGCACAGCAGCACGGGCCTTGCGCTTGGCGCGTTCCCATTCCTGTGTGCCGAGGCGCGTGAGTTGCGGCGCGGCATCGCCTGCCCCGATATAGCGGGCCACCCGGTCAACCTGATCGACCGGCACATACAAGCGGTCGCCTGCCGCATACCGCAGGCTAAGGTACTCGCGCTCGATGTCGGCCACGGTGCGCCGCAGCAACCCTTCGTATACAGCAATGCCGTGCTCGATGTGTACTACGTAATCGCCCGGTTTCAGGCCACGCAGAAAGGCGGCGCGTTCGTTTTCGGTGCGCTGCTTACGTGCGCGGCGAGACACCTGCGAACGGTGCTGTTGCCAGCCAAAAATCTCACTATCAGTGTAGAGGATCAGGCGCTGGTCGGGCAGGTGCCAGCCTTCGCTCAGTGCGCCATGTACCACCGTGAAGCCAGCGGGCAGTGTATTACCTTTGCCATTGCTGGCGTGGTAAGTTTCGCTGACAAGCTCTTGCAGGCGTGCCGCCTGAGGGGTGACCATCACCACCTCTTCGCCGCCACGCAACCGCTCAACCACCGCCTGCACCAACCGCTTCAACTGCCCGCCGAACAGTTCTTCGGGCTGAAAGCCGGGTGTGGCATAGGCACGCACATCGAGCGGTGCGCCGCCTGTAATCCAGCGTGCTACATCAAGTTCGGCGTTGTTGCTGAGGTCGAGCAGCGCAAGGCCAGCGGCGGGCGTGCTGCTACTGCCAATCAGTTCTTCCCAGCGCAGGTAGGGGCGCGGGAAGCCACGCGGCAGTTCGCTGCCGTCGATCAACTGGTTGTACTGGTCTTCGGAGCGGTCTTGCCATTCGTGCGCCACCTGCGAAAGTAGCAGCGCTTCATCAAAAGCAACCACACTTCCGGCGGGCAGATGTTGCAGCAGCGATGGTAAACCATCTTCGGTGCGGTAGAAGGGGGCAAAAAAGCTCCAGCTATCAGTGTGTTCGCCCGCCGCCATCCGTTCGAGGGCCGCACGCCACGATGCCTGTGCTTCGGGGCGCAACGTGCGAACATCCAGCGCCGTGATACGCTCCAGCGCCTTGTCGTGCTGCCAGTAGGGAAACTCGTAGACCGGCCCAATCAGGGCTGTTTCGATACGCTGCTCACTGCGCTGTGTCCCTGGCTCGAAGCGGCGCAGGCTATCGATCTCGTCGCCGAACCACTCAATCCGCAGCGGTTGCTCGTCGGCGGGCGGCCAGATATCGACAATGCCACCACGCCGCGCAAGGTCGGCGGGTTGCTGCACAATGGCTACAGGCTGATAGCCCTGTGCGAGCCACGTCCGCACTAGATTGTTCTGGGGGGTGTTGCTATGCAAGCGCAGACGGGTGGTTGCGGTCGCCAGTTCTTCGGGTTTCAGGGTGGGCTGCTGCAGGGCACGCATTGCAACTACCACAATTGGCGGTGCGTCTAACCAGGTAGTGCCTGCCAGGGCGTGTAACACCTGCAAGCGCTGACGCAGAATTTCGGGACTGGGGGCCATCTGCTCGTAGGGCAGCGTGTCGCTGATGGCAAAATGCAGCACACAGCGCTGCGGCAGCCACATCTGCAAGTCATCCACTGTGCGCAGGGCGGCAGCGGTGCTGCTAACAATATAGAGCAGGGGCGTAGATAGGCGGCTTGCCAATGCTGCCACGATGGGCGGGCGGGCCGCACCTATCAGGGGTGACAGGCGATAGAGTGTAGCCTGCTGATTGGCAGGGCGTGCGGAAATGGCTCCAGCAAGGGCATCGAGGGCCGGGAGCTTCGCAAGCCGGGCGCAAAGTTCGGTAAGCATAAACGATGATTCAATCCAGGCTGTTGCACAGCATCGGCTGTACGACTCAAAACTTTGTGCGGAATGATAATCGGTTCCTCTGGTGTTATAGCACGAGTTGTGCCACAAGTAAAGGTGCAGTATGCAGAATCAACTACGGACAAAACAGCTTCGGCGGCGTGGGTGCGGGTGGGGGTTGCAACGTTTCCTCTTGGTTGTAGTGGTAATCGTTCTGGTCGGAGTCAATGGGCTGGCATGGATGCAGGCGCGGGCCGTAACACATTTTGTTTCGCCGGGGATGCCTTTGCTCCCTATTGAGTCGCTCTCGTTGGGCCAGCGGATGCAACTCACTGCGCTGGGTGTGCCGCTGCCACGCCCCGAAAATCATTTCACACCCACTGATGCAGGTGTGGCCTATGAAACCCATACGATTACCCTGAACGATAGTGAATGGCTTGAGGGGTGGTGGGTGCCACACCCGCAGCCACGTGGTACGGTGGTGATGTTTTCGGGCTATGCCGCCAGCAAGCAGCAGGTTGGCGGTGCGGCGCAAGTGCTCTACAATCTGGGTTTCAATTTGTTTCTGATCGATTTTCGTGGGGCAGGTGGTTCAAGTGGCAGTACAACCACGCTGGGCATACGCGAGGCCGAAGACGTTGCCGCCGCAGTAGCATATGCCCGCCAGACATGGCCGCCGCAGCGTATCCTGTTGTATGGCACATCAATGGGGGCGGCAGCGGTGCTGCGGGCGGTGGCGGTGCATGGGGTGCAACCTGATGCCATCATTATCGAGAGTCCGTTTGATCAATTGCTGAGTGCGGTGCGTGCCCGGATACGCGCATTTGGGATGCCCACCGCTCCGGCGGCTGAACTGATGCTGTTCTGGGGAGGGGTGCAACAGGGCATCAATGGCTTTGAGCACAACCCGGTAGCATATGCCTATGCTGTGACGTGTCCTACTCTGCTGCTCTGGGGGGAGCAAGATGATCGGGTGGCGGCGGGCGAAACCGAGGCGATCTTTGCTAATTTGAGTGGGCCAAAGCAGTTGATCCGGCTGCCCCATATCGGGCACGATATCTTGCTCGATAAAGGGCCAGAGGTGCAGCAGCAAGCTGAGCAATTTCTGCGCGAAATGGGTCTCTGACCCCATTGCCCCTGGGCGCAGTCTGTGCTATAATCGATCTGTTGTGAACCAGAAAAAGTCTGTAGTCTTTCTGCTTCGCCGCCGTGGAGAGCGTCGCGCCACTCTCTGCCTATGCTGAGCGAGGCATCACCAGAGGAGGAAATCATTGCGCGTTCGTAGCTATGAGTTAATGTTCATTATCAGTCCACTGCACACCGACGACGACAGCATCGCTGCTCTCATCAACCGCATTCAGCAATCCATCGAGGCGGAGAGTGGCGAAGTCACCAGCGTCAACTACAATGCCCCCTGGGGTCGCCGTCGTCTGGCCTACCCAATCCGCGCCTATGCCGGAGGTGAGGCCAGTCGCCGCAACTTCACCGAGGGCTTTTATGTGCTGATGCACTTTACGCTGCACGCTTCGAAAGTTACCCAGGTAGAACGCACCATCAAGCTGACCGACCCGATCCTGCGCTATCTCCTGACAACTATCGAGCAGAAGGCCGCCTTTACGGGGGCGCTCGATGAGACCCAGGATGATGTTGAGGTAGCCGGCGATATTGACGATATCGAAGAAGACGACGAAGAGATGGTTGAAGAGGATGCCGACTAGCATGGTCGGGTGGGCCGGGGCGGTTGATACCAACAGGTAACGAGTGGGTGGGGCATTGTGGCAAAAGATCTGAACAAAGTGATGTTGATAGGCCGATTGGGTACCGATCCCGATATGCGCTATACGTCGAGTGGCAATCCGGTTACCACCTTTCGAGTTGCCGTCAGCCGTCAGTGGAAGGATAGCAGCGGCGAATTGCGCGAAGAAACCGAGTGGTTTAGCATTGTTACCTGGAACAAGCTCGCGGAGATTTGCCATCAGCATCTGGGCAAAAATTCACGTGTGTATCTGGAAGGACGCTTGCAAACGCGCTCGTGGGAAGACCAGCAAACTGGACAGACGCGCTATAAAACCGAGGTGGTTGCAAGCGATATGATTTTGCTGGACAGCCGCGCCGCTCGTGAGAGTGCCACGGTGCCCGCCGCTGAGATGCCCTTGCAGCCGCCTGTGGACACTACACCAGCGAGCGGACCGAGTGGGCAGCGCTTCGATATGGACGATGACTATATTCCGCCGCTTGATATTGGTGACGAGGATATTCCGTATTAAGTCAGGATAGGTACCCGGCCTGAAGCGGGGTACCCGATGCGATAGGTGAGAAGGATTGAGCAAACGTCAGCTCGATGACCCGCGTTCTTCTGCAAGGCAGCCGGGACACCGGGCTGACGTTTTATGTGTATGAAGCACTATGGCAGAAACACCAAAATCAACAACAGAGCAAACATCACGGCGTAACAAGCGCCAGGAGGTCGAACGCACTACGCAGCAGCATCAGGCAAAAGCGGTTGCCGAGCGGCGTTCGTTGACAAAACGGGAGCGCGAAGCACGCGATCAGCGCCGTTTCCTGAGTATCGTTGGGGTCGTGCTTGGACTGGTTATCCTGATTATCGCGGGCGGTGTTCTGTATCAGTGGGTGATCTACCCGAGTGGAGCGGTTGCCCAGGTAGGTGATACGACGTTTAGCCGCCGCGAGTATTGGCAGTTCGGGCGCTCGGCTATTGCCCAGGAAGTTGCCCAGAACTTGCAACTGCTGGCGCTCTTTGGCGACAATCAGCAGTTCGGGGCGCAGTTTCAAGGCCGTAGCCCCGAAGCCAACCAGCGCGCACTGTTGCTGGAACAGCAGACCGATACTCTCAACGAGCAGATTGTGACCGCGTGGGTCAATAGCCAGCTTATTGAGCAGGGCGCGGCTGAGCTTGGTGTGCAGGTGACGGAAGACGAGGTTAATCAGGAGATTGCCCAGACCTACGCGGCGTTCTTGCCGCTTGACCTGACCACCCCTACCGACCTGCTCACCGATACAGGGGCGCTCACTGATACGGGCACGCTGACCGATACCGAGGCACTGCCCACCGAAACACCGCCACCCACACCCGCATCAGACGCGGCCCGCGATCAGGTGCAGCAGATTGCCGCCAGGATCCACAGCGACTTCAGCACCGAACTTGACCTGTCAGGGATTGAACCGGCCCTGAGCGAAGACGATTTTGTGCAGGGCTTGCGGGTGCAGCAGCGGGCGGCGTTGCTGGAGCAGCGTGTGCGCGAGGCACTGGTGCCCGAAGAGGGCTTCGCGGTGTCGGTAGAACCAGAGCGCGTGCAGGCCCGTCAGATTTTGCTGGCGGTGGAATTGCCCGAAAATGCTAGCGCCGAGGTGCGCGAAGCAGCCTATCAAGAGCGGTTCGATGAGGCCGAGGATCTGGTAGAACAGCTTCGTGATGGAGCCGACTTTGCAGAACTGGCTGCCGAGTTCTCGGATGATATTGGCTCGCGTGACATTGGCGGCGATATTGGCTTCTTCGACCGGGAGGGTGTCAGTTCGCAGGGTGCCGTGTATGATCCTGATCTGGTAGCGGCGGCCTTTGCGCTGGAAGAGGGCGAGGTTAGCGACCCGATCCGCACCCAGTTCGGCTGGCACATTATCGAGGTGACAAGCCGCGAGACACCCGACGAAGAGCAGCAACTACGTGATGTACGCCAGGAAGCCTTCGATGAGTGGCTGGAAGGGGTGCGTGAGCAGATTGAGGTGCGGCGCTTCCCCGAACCAACGCCGTCGCCAGAAGTGCCAACCACTGAGCCGCTCCCCACACCGGAGCCGATCTATCAGGCTGGCCCGCCGACGCCGCTTCCGGCACCGGAAGCACCAGAAATCACGGATGAAGGCGGTGTGCTCGAAGGGCCGCCCATCACCGACGAGAGCGAGAGCGTGGAGGGCGAGGCTCTTCCGGAAGAGCCAGCCACCGATGCAACTGCTCCAGACGAGAACGCTGAGGATAGCAGCGAGGGTGGCGACGAAAGCGAAACAGAACCGGCTCCCTGATTGAGCCGGATAGCTTGCTGACTGGTGCGGGGTGGCGGCGCTGACTGACTCCCCCGCACCGCTCACATCATAGAACGTATTATGCGCTACTGGAAACCAGCCCCTGGAGTGGGCATCTGGATTGGTGTGCTGTTCCTGATCGTGACGCTTGGCGCGGCAGGCTGGCTGCTGGTGCAACTTGCCAGTATCTTTCGCCAGCCTCCCGAACAGTGGCAGGTTGACCTGACCGTGTTTGGCTACCTCGTGGCGCTGGTCGGGTTGCTCCTGCTGATCGGCTGGCTCGGCTATCGGCTGGCTGCCGCGCTCACCCTCTCGTATGCGATGGATCGCAACGGCCTGTATATCATCTGGATTGGGAACCGGGCTGTTGTACCCATCACCCAGATTGAGAGCCTGGATCGGGGTGGTTCTGGCTTGCAGGTGCCCATGCTGCCCCTGCGAAATATTGGCTACTATAGCGGCTCTGGTCGTACGGGCGACGGCAAGCGGCTGCACCTGTTCACGACACAGACCCTTGCAAAGAGCCTGATTGTGTACCTCGAACACGAGGCCTATGCTGTGTCTCCGGCTGATCAGGAGGCCTTTGTAATGGAACTCGAACAGCGCCGCCGCCTGGGAGCCATCCAATCGCTCAAGCCCACTGTTGAACCGGGGCGCTTGCTGCTGTATGCCTTCTGGAACGATGCGGTTGTGCGGTGGGCCTTGATTGCGGCCTGTGCGCTCAATCTGCTCCTGATCGGGATACTCTTCACCAGTTACGCCGACCTTGCGCTGCAACTGCCGATGCGCTTTGATGCGGCGGGCGATGTAGCAGAGTTACGCCCACGCCATCAGATCCTGTTTCTGCCATTGGCGGCCTTTGTGCTGAGCCTGCTGAATACGGCGCTTGGCCTATCATTGTATCGCTCTAGCCGGGTGGGAGCACAACTGTTGCAGATTGGTTCGGTACTGGTGCAGGTGCTCTTCGGCGTGGCGGCGCTTGCAATTATGCTCGGCTGAAGCTTCCAATGTCAGCCACACGACACGGTTTGCATTTGACATATGCAGAATTTGTAAGGTAATATTACATAGTTAATAGCCCCAAGCACCAGGATGCCTGTTGGCTACGTAGCAAATGCTACCGTGTATGCAGCCGCCCTACCCACAGATGAGGTTTATACAATCTTATTTGATACTACCGTGTACGTGGAAAAGTCCAATTGTAGAAACCGGACTATATCATATCATTATTTGTATTGATATGTATGTCGCACCACGTCACTACTTATCGCTTTACCCCGCACGGTTGGTCACTGGTTATGCTGCATAGGGAGCACTTGCCTCGCACCAGATAGGCATCACCGAAGCAATGCGCTTCGGGAGTTGCTACCTATCTTATCAAACTGAATAGTAGATCTTATCCGGTTAACAGTCTGAAACGATTGTCAGTTTCCTTTACACAAAGGAGGTAAGGACAAAGACATGTCTCACACTCGCAAATTCCTCTCATTCGCAGGACTACTGCTGCTGGCGCTGCTGGTACCTATCCTGGCAGCCTGTGGCAGCACACCTGCCCCCGCCGAGCCTGCCGGAGAGCCGGAAGTGGTTACCGTAGTGGTCACTGCTGAGCCGCAGGTAGTTGAGCAAACCGTGGTGGTTGAAGCAACCGCCGACCCGAATGCTGAACCGGTTGCCGAGCCTATTGAAGAAGAACCCGCTGCTGGAGCAGAAGAGTGGACCACCCCGCACCCGATTCTGGGTGATATCCGGGTACGTCAGGCGCTGGCCTACTGCACCGACCGCAGCGCTCTGATCAGCTCGGTTTATCCTTTCCTGGATGATCAGGAGCGCGAAGCCCTGCTGATGAACACCTTCCTGCCGCAGGGTCATTGGGCGCTGGCTTCCGATGATCAAATCACGGTCTACCCCTTCGATCCAGAGCAGGGCAACACGCTGCTCGAAGAGGCAGGCTGGACCCAGGAAGCCCCTGGCACGCCACGTGTCAACGAAGCAGGCGAGCAACTGTCGATCAAGTTTACCACCACCGATGCCGTGTTCCGGCAGACGTGGGCCGCCGTGCTGGAGCAGCAGTTGATCGAAAACTGCGGCGTTCAGATTATCCGTACGCACGCCCCTGGCTCGTGGTGGTTTGGCAATACCACCGGTTTGCAGCGCCGCGACTTTGAACTTGGCGCATATGCCTGGGTCGGTGAGGCCGATCCGGGTGGCAACACGCTGTATGCCTGCAACCAGATTCCCGTACCTGCCAACAACTGGGAAGGCCAGAACTATATGGGCTGGTGCAACGAAGAAGCCAGCCGTGCGATCTTTGCTGCCAACAACCTGCTTGATCGGGAAGCACGTGTTGAGCAGTATGCGATTGTGCAGCGTGCGTTCACCGAAGATATGATTAGCCTGCCGCTGTTCAACCGCTTCGAGGCGGCAGCGGCAAACACCAACCTGCTGAACTTCCGCCCCAACCCGACCAACGACTATGTTGCCAATATCAACGAATGGGAACTGGCCGATGGTGGCGACACGGTGGTGATTGGCTTCACACAGGAACCCGCCTCGCTGTGGCTGGTAGTGGAAGATGCCAGCGTTGCGAACATTGCCTCGAGCATTTTGAAGACGGTCGCGGCAACCTCGTATGATTATGACTATCAGGCCAAGGCGCTGACCGACCTGCCCACGATTGAGAATGGCGGCACGCCCTCGAAGTGGTGGAAATTGGCGAGGGCGATATCGTCTGGACAACGCAGGGTGAGGCCGTTGAACTGAGCGAAGGCGTTGAGCTTGTCAATGCCGAAGGGGAACTGGTTACCTTCGCAGGCGAGCCGGTCGAAGTGAACCAGCTTTCGGTCACTTTCGAGTTCCCCCAGTTGACCTGGGAAGATGGTGAGCCGGTGAAAGCCGCCGACTTTGAACTGCTCTACCGCATCGACTGCGACCCGGAGTCGGGCGCGATTTCGTTGACCTTCTGCGAATCGATTGAAAGCGTGGACTTCACCAGCGATACCGCGTACACCATCAACTACCTGCCAGGTGTGCAGTGGCCGGAGTACTTTGTGCAGACACTCGGCCTCTACTCGAACCTGTACTCGATTGGGGCGTATCCGTCGCATCAGGTGCTTTCGGATGAGAGCGCCGCGCAGGTGGGCCTGCCCGCTGGTAGCACGCTGGCCGATGTGCCTGCATCGGAATGGTCAACCCTGCCGGAAGTTGCCGAGCGCCCGCTGAGCTATGGGCCGTATCGGTTGGTGGAATGGCAGAAGGGCCAGCGCATTGTATACGAAGCGAACCCCTTCTACTACGCGGGCGAGCCGACAGTCAAGACGGTCATCATCGAGTTCTTTGATGATACCAATCAGGCGGTGGCACAGTTGCTGACGGGTAACGTGGACGTGCTGGGCACCGAGACGTTGGGGGCCGGGCCAGAGCTTGAGACGGTGTTGCAGGCCGGTGATGCGGGTGATCTCCAGGTCTTCCCGCTGACCAGCCCGACCTGGGAACACATGGACATGAACCTGTTTATTCGGTAAGAAACCGGGCTATTAACGACCAGGGAGCCGGAGCAATTTTCTCCGGCTCCCCGCTACTCTGAATGCTGAGACAGCGATGATACAATATCTCTTCTGGCGCGTCACACCAATGATCAGCGTACTGGTGCTGGCTGCGATGGTGATCGACACCGTGCTTTATCTGGCAATCCAACCTATCATCCCACCAACTGGCCATGGCGCGATGGGAGGCGTGTAGCATATGGCGAACTTTCTCATCCGACGTTTTGGGCAGAGTTTTTTGTCATTGTGCTGGCCTCGATTGTGTCATATGGCTTGCTGTACCTTGCACCGGGTGGCCCACTGCTGGCCTTGCAACAGCAGCAACAGGGCGGTGCCGACCGGGTGACGGCTGATGATATTGCCCGTATCAAAGCCCGCTTTGAGCTTGATCTGTATGTGCCTGTGCGCTTTATGCGCTGGTTTGTTGGCCTGCCCAAAGGCTCGCTGACAATTGGCGGGCAAACCTTCTTTGCCGATTGGGAAGTGGGGTGCGCGCAGGAAGCCACTTCCCTGACTATGCTGATTTATCCAGATGGGCGCGAGGTGCTGGTCCAGCCAGGGGGCTGTATCAATCCGGTGACACTGGCGGAGCTTGCTGATCGGCGCAACACCAACGGTATTCTGTTTGGCGACTTTGGCCTGTCGCAGCAAATCCTGCGCGACCGTCCGGTCGGCGAATTGATTGAAAGTCGCCTGCCCTATACGCTGGTACTGATGGGCGTATCAACACTGCTCACGCTGCTGATCGCTATTCCGATTGGCATCTACTCGGCGGTACGGCAGTACTCGATCTTCGATAATATTGCAACGGGTCTGGCATTTATTGGCACATCGCTGCCCACATTCTTTTTTGGTATTATACTGATCATTGTGTTTGCAGTGTACTTCAAAGACTGGGGTTTGCCGTACTTGCCGCCGGGCGGCGCAACTGCCAACCGCGACTACATCATACCGTTCTTTGGCCTCACCGAGTTTCGCATCGATGCTGGCTCATTCACCGATCACATCCTGCATTTTATTATGCCGTGTCTGGTGCTAACCTTTGTCAGCATTGCCGCCTGGAGCCGCTTCATTCGCTCTAGCATGCTCGAAGTGCTGCGCCAGGACTATGTACGCACGGCCCGCGCCAAAGGGGTACGCGAGCGGCTTGTCATTTTGAAGCATGCCTTCCGCAATGCGCTTATTCCATTTATTACGCTGGTGGCGAGTATCCTGCCCACGCTGGTAGCGGGTGCCGCAATCACCGAAAGTGTGTTCAACTGGCCCGGTCTGGGTCGCTTGCTGATTGATGCGCTCAATCGCAGCGACTACACAGTTGCCCTGGCTCTGCTGTATATCACGCTGGTGCTGCAACTGGTGGGCTATCTGATCTCGGATATTCTGTATACTGTGGCCGATCCACGTATCCGGCTCTCGTAAGGGGAACCCATGGCAGCCATAACACCTAAATCTGTTGCACTTGAAAATAAGCCGGTACGCTCGGAAAGCCAGTGGGAAACTGTGTTGCGGCGCTTTGCGCGGCATCGAATGGCGATGATCAGCCTGTTTATTCTGGTAATCATCTTCGGGTTGTCCATCTTTGCGCCGATTATCACCCCCTTCCCACGTGACCAAATCGACCAGAGCCGCCGCTTCTTTCAGCCGCTGACAATCAACCCGGAAACGGGCGAAATGCACTGGTTCGGCACCGATCATCTTGGGCGTGATTATTACACGCGCCTGCTGTATGCAGCGCGTGTCTCACTGACGGTGGCGGTGACATCTACCCTGCTCTCCACCCTGATCGGGTTGACGCTCGGAATGCTGGCGGGCTACTTCGGCGGGTGGGTCGATATGATCATCTCGCGCACACTGGAGTTTGTAGCAACGTTCCCTTTGCTGGTTATCTTGCTTATTCTAGTCGCAGTATTGCTCGACAACGAAAATTTAATCCCGATACCGGGCTTTGTGCTCAATATCATTATGGCGATCACCTCGGTTGACCGGATCGATAATGCCCGTGTTATTGCAGTGGTCATCCTCACCATTGCGTTGCTCTTCTGGACTGGTACAGCACGCCTGATGCGTGGGATGGTGCTGTCGGTGCGCGAACAACCGTTTATTGAATCGTCGCGGGCACTCGGTGGCTCCAATCTGCGGATTATGACCAGGCACGTGTTCCCGAATGCCTTTCCGCCGATCATCGTAGACTTTACGCTGGGGTTGAATGGTATCCTTGTGCTTGAATCATCCCTCAGCTTTCTGGGCTTCGGCATTCAAGACCCGATCCCAACCTGGGGCAATATGCTCAACTTTGCCCAGAGTTATGCCTTTCAGCATCCCTGGATGACCCTGGTAGCAGGGCTACCAATTTTGCTGACGTCGCTGGCAATCAACTATGTTGGTGATGGCCTGCGCGACGCACTCGACCCGAAGATGAAAATTTAAGAGAAACAGGACAGCGGCGTGATAGAACAGACACCCGAACGAACGATCCAACCAAACCATGCAGCAACCAATGGCACTGAACCTTCTGCCGATATTCTGCTAACGGTGCGTGGTCTAAAAACCTACTTTTTTACTGAAAGTGGCGTGGTGCAGGCCGTCGATGGCGTTGACCTGACCCTGCGGCGCGGTGAAACACTGGGCCTAGTGGGGGAGAGTGGCAGCGGCAAAAGTGTGACATCGCTTTCGATTATGCGCCTCGTTGAAGCCCCTGGCAAAACGGTCGAAGGCGAAATCCTGTTTGATGGCAAGAACCTGCTTACGCTCTCGACGGAGCAGATGCGCGACATTCGCGGCGACCGGATTGCAATGGTCTTTCAGCAGCCGACGACCTACCTGAACCCGGTGTTCAAGGTGGGTGATCAGATTATCGAATCACTGAAAATCCATCAGGGCTTGAACGAAGGAGAGGCCCGCAAGCGCACCATCGAACTACTGGGCATGGTCGGCCTGCCCGATCCGGCGCGGCGGGTGCAGCAGTATCCGCATGAGCTATCGGGTGGGCAGTGTCAGCGGGTGATGATTGCGATGGCGCTGGCTTGCAATCCTGAATTGCTGATTGCCGACGAGCCGACTACAGCGCTGGATGTGACGATTCAGGCCCAGATCCTCGACCTGATGCGGGCACTGCGCGAACAGATCGATACCTCGATCATCCTGATCACACACGATATGGGCGTGGTTGCGGAGATGGCAAACACCGTGGCGGTGATGTATGCCGGTCAGATAGTAGAATATGCCGATGTGTTCGGCCTGTTCGATGCGCCGAAGCACCCTTACACACAGGGCTTGCTGGCTTCGATGCCCCGGCTTGGCGAGGTGCGTGCAGAGTTGAATGTTATTCCTGGCGTGGTGCCAAGCCTGATCAACCCGCCGCAGGGGTGCCGCTTTGCCGACCGTTGCCCGCACCGCTTCGAGCGCTGCGATGAACTGCCGCCCCTCTTTGATCTTCCGCACAACCGCAAGGTGCGCTGCTGGTTATATGCCGACGATGTCATCCCACCCCGGACTTCGACTGTAGACGGTGGGCATCGTCCAGGAGAGACACATTGAGCGATGTACAGCTAGATAACACGCAGGTTTCCGCTCTATCGCCGCAAGCGCAACAATCCGATGATACAGCGACGTTGCTGGAAGTGCGGAACCTGAAGAAATATTTTTCGGTGAAGGGTGGCCTGCTGCGTCGCACGGTGGCGTATGTTAAGGCGGTTGATGATGTGAGCTTTGCCGTGCGGAAGGGCGAGACGCTTGGTCTGGTGGGCGAGAGTGGCTGCGGCAAAACGACCGTTGGGCGCACCCTGCTGCGTCTGGAGCAGGCGACAGCGGGCGAGGTGCTGTTTGATGGGCGCAACGTGCTCACGTTTTCGGGCAGCGCGATGAAGGCGCTACGCCGCGACTTGCAGATTATCTTTCAAGACCCGTATTCGTCGCTTGACCCGCGTGTGCATATCGGCGAAAGCGTCGCCGAGGGTCTGACGATTCACGGCATTGGCGACCGCGAAGAGCGTGTGCAAAAGGTGCGAGAGGCACTGATCAAGGTGGGGTTGCATCCCAGCCATATGCAGCGCTTCCCGCACGAGTTTTCCGGCGGGCAACGCCAGCGCATCGGTATTGCGCGGGCACTGGTGATGAACCCGCGCCTGATTGTGGCGGACGAACCGGTTTCGGCGCTTGATGTCAGTGTGCAGTCGCAGGTGCTCAACCTGATGCGAACATTACAACACGAGTTTGGTATGGCCTATCTTTTTATTGCCCACAACCTGAGCGTGGTGGAGCACATCAGCGACCGGGTGGCGGTGATGTATCTGGGCAAAATTGTGGAACTTGCCGACCGCAAGGGGCTATTCACATCCCCGCGCCACCCCTACACCAAGGCGCTCATCTCGGCTATTCCGGTGCCCAACCCACGGGCGCGGCGGCAGCGCATTATTTTGCAGGGCGATGTGCCAAGCCCACTGAACCCGCCGAGCGGGTGCCGCTTCCATCCGCGCTGCTGGATGGCCCGCGCTATCTGCCGCGAGGTTGAGCCGACCTTTGAAGAAAAAGTGCCCGGTCACTGGTCGGCCTGTCACTTCTCAGAAGAAGTGATCGACAGCCTGCCTGCCCGTCAGTAACCGGCGGGCTAGGGGCGTGTACCATATGGGTTGTGTCTGGTAGGTGCGGCTTCAAGTCGCACCTTCATATACATCACCCCATTAGATGATCGGGAGAAACCCCCATGCCCACCCGCGAGCGTCCAACCTGGATTGAGCTTGATTACACAGCAGCGGCGCACAACATCCGCCGCTTGTGTGCTATTGCTGGCGTGCCAGTGATGGCCGTGGTCAAGGCCAATGCCTATGGACACGGCGCGGTGCCGTTTGCCCACACTGCCCTTGCGCACGGCGCGACGATGCTGGCGGTAGCGACGGTTGGCGAGGCCCGTATGCTGCGTGAGGCAGCCATCACCGCTCCGATTATGATCCTTGGTTATACTCCACCCTGGCAGGCTGCCGAAGCGGTGGCGCTTGGCCTGACGTGTGCAGTGTACGATATGGATGTGGCGCGGGCACTGGCAGAGGCCGCTACCGCACAGGGGCGCAGCGTTGCGGTGCATGTCAAGGTGGATACTGGCATGAACCGCCTCGGCATTTCCACGCTTGCACCGGACGATGCAGGTACCTTTCTGCGGGCGCTCTCCGACCTGCCCGGTCTATCGGTTGAAGGGTTGTTCACACACTTTGCCACTGCCGACGAAGCCAACGAGCGCTATGCCCGTGTACAGCTTGCCCGCTTTCGGGCGTTGCTCAAAGCTGTGACTGCCGCCGGATTACGCCCGCCCATTGTTCACGCTGCAAACAGTGCCGCTACGTTACGCTTCCCCGATGCCCGCTTCGATATGGTGCGCCCCGGTATTGCCGGGTATGGCCTGCACGCCTCGCCTGACACGCCGCTGCCTGCCGACTTCCGCCCGGTGCTTACGTTCGCCAGCGAAATAGCGCAGGTCAAGGCGGTGCCCGCTGACATGCCGCTTTCGTATGGCGGCACATTTGTCACGCGGCGGCCCTCGGTGATTGCAACGCTACCGGTGGGCTATGCCGACGGTGTGCGGCGCGTTCCGCCCTGGCGCGAGGTGCTGCTGCACGGCAGACGCGCCCCGATTGTGGGCCGGATCTGTATGGACTATCTGATGATTGACATAACAGGGATTGCCACCGATTTGCCCGTACAGCGCGGCGATACTGTTACCCTGATCGGTGCGCAGGTTGACCCACGCACCGGCCACCAAGAGCGTATTACAGCGGAAGAGGTCGCAGGGTGGCTTGGCACCATCAACTACGAAGTCACTTCAGGGTTGATGGCGCGGGTGCCACGGGTGGGGCAGGGGGCAATAAAAGCGCCCGCATAGGCGGGCTGCATAATATGTAGCTGGCGACTTGTGTCTGGCGGTGCTACTCAATACCCAGGTAGGCCTTCTGCACCATCTCGTTTTTGCTCAGGGCGCGGGCGTCGTCCTCAAGCACAATCTGCCCGGTCTGGATGACATAGCCACGATGGGCAATTGCCAGCGCCATATGTGCATTCTGCTCCACCAGCAATACAGTTGTACCCTGTGCGTTAATCTCCTTGACGATATCGAAGATTTGCTCGACCAGCACGGGTGCAAGGCCCATGCTTGGCTCATCCAGCAACAACACACTGGGGCGCGTCATCAGGGCACGTCCGATGGCGAGCATCTGCTGTTCACCACCCGAAAGCGTACCGCCCTTCTGTTTGTAGCGCTCACGCAAACGCGGGAAGAGATTGAAGACACGTTCGAGGTCGTTGCGATATTCGGGCGTGCCGGATGGGTGGATGTACGCGCCCATCTCCAGATTTTCGAGCACCGTCAGGCGCGGGAAGATGCGGCGGCCTTCGGGCGATTGGGCGATACCGAGCTTGACAATCTCGTGCGGCGGTATCTTGTCGATACGTGCGCCTTTAAAGGTAACCTGCCCTTGGCGCGGGCGCAGCAGGCCCGAAATGGTGCGGAGGGTGGTACTCTTGCCCGCCCCGTTCGAGCCGATCAGGGTGACTACCTCGCCCTCATTGACCGTAATCGACATACCCTTGAGTGCATGGATCTGACCATAGTAGGTATGCACAGTATCAAGTTGTAACAGAACACCCATTGATGTTGCTCGTCTCTCTGTCGCTAGTTGCTTTTATGCTTCCTGATGATGCCGCATCTCTTCGGCGGCAGCCTTGCCGAGATACGCCTCGATCACTTTAGGATTGCTGCGAACTTCGTTCGGCGTGCCCTCGGCAATCTTGGTGCCGTGGTCGAGCACAGTAATGCGCTCGGAGATGCTCATCACCACGCGCATATCGTGCTCAATCAGCACAACGGTAATGCCCAGTTTGTCGCGCAGGCTCTGAATCAGATCGGTTGCCTCCGCCGTTTCGTTCGGGTTCATGCCAGCGGTCGGCTCATCCAGCAAGATAAGCTTGGGATCGGCTGCCAAGGCGCGGGCAATTTCCAGGCGGCGCTGATCGCCATAGGGCAGGTTCTTGGCGAGTTCGTCGCGCTTGTCATCGAGCCACACAAAGTTGAGCAACTCGCGGGCACGTTCCTCCGCACGCCGCTCGGTGCGCTGTGAGCCAGGGGTGGCAAACACAATGCTCCAGAAAGGGTTCTTCAGGCGGCTGTGCATGCCCACCAGCACATTCTCCAGCACGGTCATATGGTTGAACAGCCGGATATTCTGGAAGGTGCGTGTGATGCCATAGTGGGCGATCTGGTCGGGGCGTTTGTTGACCAGATCGTGCCCATCAAAAACAATTGCGCCTCTGGTCGGCTTATAGATACCAGTCAGCACGTTAAAGAACGTGGTTTTGCCTGCCCCGTTCGGGCCAATCACGCTGACAATGCTTTTGGGTTCGATGGTCAGCGTCACATTGTTCACGGCGGTCAGGCCGCCAAATTGTTTGGTAATTTCGGTTGCTTGCAGTAGCGCCACGGCTGCTATCCCCCGGCTTGTTTCACAGTGCTATCAGAATCCTCGGTTGTCGGTTTGTCGGCGGTTGCCACAGGCTCCGGCCCTTCCTGCGTAAGAATCGGCGCGTTGTCGGAATGCAACTCCCCACTGCGGCGCTCTTCTGGTAGCAAGCCTTGCGGTCGAAAGATGGTCATCAGCACCAGCAGCAGACCAAAGATCATACGCTGATACTGGGCCGGGTCGAGTGCGGCGGGCAGTCCCTCAACGCGAGCTTCAAGTTCGGCGGTGATGCGCGGCAACAGTTGCAGGTTGAGCAATGTTACTAGCGTGGCACCGAGCAATGCGCCAGGGATGCTGCCCATTCCACCCAGAATAACCATCGCCAGAATGTTGATTGAGCGGATCAGGTCGAAGGTGGGCGGGTTGATAAAGGTTAGCTTGGCCGCAAAGATCATGCCCATCACGCCGGCGAACGATGCGCCAGTCACAAAGGCGAGGAGCTTCATCTGCACGAGCGGCACACCCATTGCAATCGCGGCAGTCTCGTCTTCGCGAATGGCGGTCCAGGCGCGACCAATGCGCGAGTTGTTCAACCGATTGACCACCAGCAACATAATCGCCAGGACTGCCAGCACCATCACATAAAAGTGGAGCTGGCTTATCTGGGCGCGGTTGAAGTCGAAGCCGACTGCACTGAACAGCGGGTTCATGAACAGGGGGGGCTGCCCAATGTCCTTGATACCCTGGGCACCGTTCGAGATGTTGATCGGGCGATCCAGGTTGGTCATCAGCACACGGATCACCTCACCGAAGCCGAGTGTCACGATGGCGAGATAGTCACCGCGTAGCCGCAGCACCGGCAGACCAAGTAGCACACCGAAGATCGCGCCGATCACCAGTGCTAGCGGTAGGAAGATGATGAACCATTCGGGGCCGAGCGGAAACGATGCCGCCATCGCGGGCAGGATGTTGGCGGCCTGATTGGTGCTGAAGATGGCCCAGAGGTACGCACCGACCGCATAGAATGCGATGTAGCCGAGGTCGAGCAGACCCGCGAAGCCCACCACCACATTCAGGCCGAGCGTCAGCACGCAGAACATGCCGATCTGGATCATCACGTCCATGTAAAGCTGATTGAAGGTGCCGAAGTAGGGCAGCACCACACAGAGCAAAATACCGGCCACAACATACGAGTATGTTTTTGTTACCGGAGCTTTGTGCAGCAGCAAGAACGTGCCGAGCATAGCAACAAACAGAATATCGCCATACAGACTGGGGCGTGCGTCGGCCATCAGATTGGTGATTGCCAGAAAGGGCACCACAATAGCATAGGCAGTCAGGAGAATGTAGGGCGTGATACCACGGCTCATAGCGGATGTAAGCTGTTCCCAGAGGCTCTGGTTTGTGTTGGTCTGTGGATTGGTTCTTGTTGCCATGCGCGCTACACCTTCTGTGTGGTTGCTTCACCGAGCAACCCTTCCGGCTTAAAGATCAAGATGATAATGAGGATACTGAAAGCGGCGATGTCGGCATAGTTTGCACCGGCAAACTGCCCCGCTGTAAAGAGCGACAGGTACGACGCTACAAACGCCTCCAGAAAGCCGAGCACGATACCGCCCACCATTGCGCCGGTAATGTTGCCAATCCCACCGAGCACCGCAGCAGTAAAGGCTTTGACACCAGGCAGAAAGCCGACATACGGGTTGATGGCTTGCACACGGATGCCAAACAGCACCCCCGCCGCGCCACCGAGCGCCCCACCGATCAGGAAGGTCAGGGCGATGATGTTGTTGACGTTGATCCCCATCAGGCTCGCAGTCGGCATATCTTGCGCGACGGCCCGGATAGCCTTGCCCATCCGGGTGACATTAACCAGGTAGTTGAGGAAAATCAGCATCACAATGGATGCCAGAATGAAGATGAGCGAGCGACTGTCGATGATGACATTGATCGTCCGTTCGCCCAGCGGAATCTGGGCCAGTGTCAGGGCCGAACCCAGGTTCGGAGTCTGTACACGGGCGTTGAATCCAAGCGGCGTCATGGTGGCGATAATACGTACCAGGTCCTGGAGCAGCAGCGACATGCCGATGGTTGAGATGAGCAGTACCAGGCGCGGCGAGTTTCGCATGGGGCGATAGGCGACCCGTTCGATGGAGACGGCCAGCGTGCCACTGACGGCAGCACCGAGCAGCACAGCGATGACGACAAACGCAAACGGGTTGAAGGTTTCGAGTGCGCCACTGTTGGCCAGCACGAGGCCAAAGCCTGCCGACACAAACGCACCCACCATAAAGATCTCGCCGTGTGCAAAGTTGATAAACTCCAGCACACCATACACCATTGTGTAGCCAAGGGCGATCATTGCGTAGAGAAACCCACGTACCAGTGAGTCGACAATAACCTGCGGCAGAATGATCAGCGTGCCTTGGAGCAGGTCGATATCATCGCGGGTGCCACGCAGCAGCAGCGCCAGGATAATGACAATCGCACCGAGGATGACAGCGCTACCGATGACGAAGTAGAAGATCTGAAGCAATGGCCCAAAAATCTGGCCCAGAATGGTTGTGATAGAGCGCCGCGTACCAAGCGAACCTGATACAGCCTCTCCCTGAGCGGTCATAAGCTACGTACCCCTTTAATGAATGTTAGTTATCCTTGTACAGGGCGCAGGTCAGCACACGGGCTGACCTGCGCTGGTGGTTGGTGTGTTTACTCGGTCGGCGGCGACACTTCGAGCCGCTCGACGAGTTCGTTGGCGTTCCAGTCGGCGACGTTGGCCTGGAGCACGTAGTAGGTCGCCGGGTCGGGGTCGCCCTGCGCATTGAAGCTGTACGCGCCCGTGATGCCCGCGTAGGCTTCCAGTTCGGTCAGCGCCGCAATCACATCGGCACGAGTCGGCAAGCCACCTACCGCTTCAGCAGCATCGGCAATCGCCTGGATACACACGCCCGACACGTCGTAGGCCTGCGCCGAGAACGGCGGGGCCACTTCGTTGTAGGTGCTTTCGTAGTCTCGGCGAACT
>JAAUSQ010000307.1 GCA_012033195.1 Chloroflexaceae bacterium | reverse complement strand
ACACCACCACCCGACCACACCGAAACGCCGACGCGCACACCAACGCCCGACCCGCACCGAAACGCCAACAAAGACCCCTACCCACACCCCCACCGAAACACCCACCGATACACCGACGCGCACGCCGCTTCCTACCCTGACGCATACGCCGACCCGCACACCAACAGGAACTATCGAGCCGACGGAAACGCCAACCGCCACCCCTGAATACCGGACGATTCTTGTGAATGAGATTATGGCGGCACCCGCATCGGGCGAGGTCGAATGGGTGGAACTATTTAACCCCAACAGCTATGCCGTCACACTCGAAGGCTGGATGCTACAGCGTACCAGCGGCACAGATACCACCAGTACACGCTCATTGGCAAAGCTAACCATTCCGCCTGCTGGTCTGACCGTGCTTGAGTTTGCCAGTGGATTTTTGCCGAACGGTGGGGCCGAGGTGCGCCTGATCGATGGGCAGGGCCGTACAATGGAGCAGGTTGTGCGTTACCCCGAACTGGCAACAGGGGTGGTCTATGCAGCAACGCACGAAGGCGCAAACGAGTGGCGCGACGACTACCCGCCCTCACCAGGTGCCAGCAATCAGCCCGGCTCACCAACACCAACCACCTCCAGATCTACGGAGGACGAAGCCGGGGAGCAGACAACCACACTGGCGAGCGAAGAGGTCGGTGGTCAGGTTGCCTCAATTGCCCTCTTCAGTGCCGAAGAACTGGCCCATGCCAGTGTCGCCCCAGACGATGCCCCATTGCTTCCAGAGGACGCGGTAGCGATTGCCACGGCGCAGGCGGTAGCGGTGTATGTCACTGCTGCTGATGGCACCAATACCATCCCGTTGACGGTGAGCTATCCGCTTACAGCATCAATGAATATGGCCTATGCTGGCAGGGTGGGGAAACCCTATCAGTACCGCACCAACGAGATGACCAGCACCGACATGATCACGGTATCTAACATCAGTACCACGCCTGAGCAGTTTACCCCGCTGCGCCCTTATGCCGTACCCGCTGTGGCGGCACGTGACTGGAATGATAATCTCTGGTTGATGGTGGGTGTCCTGCTGATTGTTGTGTCAATTGGCAGTTTTTATATTGCATTGCGACAGTGATAGCCGCAAGGGGGGGCGCTTGTGCTGCCAGGAATGGTGTTACAATCGGAGCGTGCCGAATCAATCACCCCGCCCATCATCGTGGGGTCGTGTACTTCGAGGAGTAAAAGGAAATGCAACGATGGCACACACCCATCTATCGTGTCCTGGTGCTGGCGATACTTGCAGCGCTATTCCTGGCGAGCCTGCCGCCAGTATCAGCCCAGGGCACGCCCGAACCACTCAGCGAGACCTACCCGTTTTATCAGGACGAGGCAATTGAGTTGGCCCTGTCGTATCTGCAAAGCCAGCAACAGCCCGATGGTGGCATCAATGGCTTCGGCTCTGGCGCAAACCCCGGCAGCACGGCGCGGGCGCTGCTGCTGCTCAATGCCGTTGGCTACCCTCCCAGTGCCCTCGTCACCGAGAATGGCAGCACCCTGCTCGATTATCTGGCGCAGCGCACCCCCGCCTACCTCTACGCGCAGGGCGTGGTCGCCGAGGATAATCTCTTCCCGGCTCCTGCCGGTCTGGTGCTGGCCGCAGTCGCGGCGGCAGGCGAAGATCCCACAAACTTTGCAGGAATCGATCTGATAAGCGCACTCACTACCACGCTCAAGCCGAGTGGCGCATACAGCACCACCGCCGGGTTCGGCTTCTTTTATGGCGATGCCGATGCCATCAATCAATCGCTGGCGATCTTCGGTCTGGTCGCAGCCGGGCAACCGGTACCCGAAGCTGCCACCGACTGGCTGATTGCCGCCCAGGAACCCCAGGGAAGTTGGGATTTTGGCGATGTGGATATTACCTGCTACAGCCTGCTTGCACTGCTGGGGAGCGGCAACGTCTCCCCCACCGATCCGGCCATTCAGCGGGCCATTGCGTTCCTGAAAGCCGCGCAGAATGCCAATACCGCACTCTGGAATAGTGGCACAACACGGGCGGAACCGGCCAACTCAACCGGCTGGGTTATCAATGCGCTATCGGCAGCGGGCTACCTCCCCACGACCGCAAGCTGGACGACCGGCGGTACCAACCCCGTTGCGGCCCTGCTCAACCTGCAAGATGCCGAGGGCCGCATTGCTGGCACCCGCGAGTTTGCCAATGCCCACGCCACGATTGAGGGATTGTATGGCCTTACCGGGCAGCCGCTCTACTGGACGCGACCGCTGCGGGTGGCGTGGGCGCTGGCGTGGCTGGCCGAGCAGCAGCAGCCCAACGGCTCGTGGGCGAACGACCCGGCGACGACGCTTGATGTGCTGGTGGCGTTTGCCACGGCAGGCTCCGACCCGGCCAGCGTGTCGCGCAGTGGCAACACACCGCTAACGTATCTGGCAGCGGCAGCAACCGACTACACCCGCGACGATGACACACTCGTGCCTGAGCAGATCGGCAGATTGCTGGTCGGGGTGGTGGCGGCAGGCGGCGACCCGACCACGTTCGGCGCGGACAGCCTGAACCTGGTAGCCGACCTGCAAAGCACCGTGCAGCCGACGGGCGCATATAGCAGCACCGTCAACCTTGCCACGCCAACCACGCAGGCATGGGCCGTGCTGGGGCTTGCGGCGGCAGGTGCAGCTATCCCCCCGGAAGCCATTACCTGGCTGACCGGGCAGCAGCAAACCGGCGGAAGCTGGAGTAGCGCTGCAACCACGGGCCTGGTGTTGCAAGCGCTGGTGGCAGCGGGTGTGCCCACCGACGATGCCGCAATCACGGCAGGTATCACCTTCCTGCGCGAGAGCCAGATCAGCACGGGCGGATGGGGCGCAGCGGGTGGCTTCAGCAGCAGCGCGACGGCTGCGGCGGTGCAGGGGTTGCTAGCTGCCGATGTCAACCTGTCGAGCGCCGAGTGGCGGAAGCAGAACCGCACGCCGCTGGGTGTGCTGGGCAGCTACCAGAAACCCGACGGGCCGTTTGTACTCAACTGGGACTACAGCGCTGGTGGCACTCTCGCCGCCGATAATGTGGCAGCCACGGCCCAGGCAGTGCCCGCGTTGCTGGGTGTCGTCGCTCCATATACCACCATCGATCCGGCAACCCTGGCACCGTTCACGGCGCTACCGCGTGGCCCCGAACCCGACCGAACGGTTGCCGCCGAACCGTTTGCTACGTTCGGCGAGGGCGGCGAGATTATGGTTACCGTGCCGTTTGGCAGCGACCTGAACGGCAATGGCACGCTTGTGCTCGAATGGCGCACCGCCGATACCAGTTTTACATCCCTTGCAACGACCCGCGAGGTCGGATTTTATCGTGCTACCATCGCACAGGCCGCTATCGGTAGCACGCCCCCCGACGGTCTGCAATTTCGTGCCACCTTCCGCGACCCCGATGGTGTGCAGCAAGGGAGCAGCATTACCAACGAAGGAACAACAACAGGACAGTTGCAGCGTGTCTTCTTGCCCTTGGTGGTGCGGGTGATAGGCGAGGGGCGATAGGGCAGAGCAAAGGCAAAGCGCACAACCGAAACACAGCCCCAGCGGGCTTTTGTGTCTCAGCCCGGTTCATCAGCATCGGGCGTGATGCACCGTCGCGCACCGCTTGCCTGCGCTGTATGCCTCCTCAAGCCTGCCCAAATGGATGTGGCAGCACCCCCTGATCTCTGGTATCCTACTGAAGGAAGACAGAATACTATACGGAGTATGTGGGAATGACGAACCTGCCGCGTGTGCTGGCCTACCTGCGGCGCTACTGGCTCACCGTTGCTGGTGCATTTGGAAGCCTCCTGCTTGTCTCAGCCGCCAACCTGCTCAGTCCTCAGGTGCTGCAATATGCTATCGATCAAGGTGTCACTCCGGGCAATCTCCAGGTCATTGGACTGGCAACGCTGGCCCTGGTTGGCATTGCCGTGGTGCGTGGCGTGTTCACCTTTACCCAGAGCTACTGGAGCGAACGCGCCAGCCAGGATGCTGCCTATGATATGCGGAATGACCTGTTCCGGAAGATAGAGCATCTCAGTTTCAGCTACCACGACCAGATCCAGACCGGCCAGATGATGACCCGCGTCACCAACGATATTGATCAGGTGCGGCTCTTTGTCGGCAGCGGCTTTGTGCAGATGCTCAATGCCTTTGTCATGCTAATTGGCAGTGTGGCGATTTTGTTGGCGATGAACTGGCAACTTGCGCTGGTAGCCCTCGCCACCATCCCGGCGGTATCGGTAGTGTTCTTTACATTCTTTCGCATGGTTGGGCCACGCTTCCGGCAGGTGCAGCAGAAGCTTGGTATGCTCAACAACGTGCTGCAAGAAAATCTGGCCGGTATTCGGGTGGTCAAGGCCTTTGCCCGCGAACCGTACGAACTGAAGCGCTACGGCACTGCCAACGATGACCTGCTGGACGAAACACTGGCAGTGCGGCGGGCCATCTCGTATGCGTTCCCCACCATCTTTTTTATCTCCAACCTTGGCACACTGGGCATTATCTGGATCGGTGGCTTGCAGGCCATCGGGGGTGGCCTGACGATTGGTGAATTGGTCGCCTTCAATACCTACCTGATATTTCTGGTGCAGCCGATCATCACTATCGGCTTTTCTGCTACGGCAGTTGCACAGGCCGATGCCTCGGCGCGGCGCGTGTTTGATATTCTTGATGCCCCTATCGATGTAGCTGATCGCGCCAGTGCAACCGACCTGCCCCATCTGGAAGGGCGGGTCACCTTTGAAGATGTTACGTTTCGCTACAAGGGCAGCGATGTGCCAACCCTGCACGATGTCTCGTTTGTGGTGGAGCCAGGACAGACTATTGCCATTCTGGGGCGCACGGGCGCGGGCAAGTCATCCATCATCAACCTGATACCACGCTTTTACGATGTGAGCGCGGGGGCATGTGCTGGTCGATGGGTACGATGTGCGCGATGTGACGCTGACGAGCCTGCGA
>JAAUSQ010000306.1 GCA_012033195.1 Chloroflexaceae bacterium | reverse complement strand
TTTCCCCGAACCCGTCACGCTGGCCGCCTGGGTCGATGCGATCGATGGCGGACCGGGGCGTGAGCTTCCGTGCGCCTCGCCTTCGACCGCGGCAACCGAGGCGGATCGGAAGGGGCTGGAGCCACTGCTCGACGATCTCCGGCTCAACGGCCTGGAACTCGGTCACGGTGTCGGGCGCGGCTTCGGGCAGCGGGGCTACATTCTGGAAGGGCACAATTTCAAACGGAATGATCTGCACCATATCTTCGCGATCCAGGCGGCGGGCCACCATCGACCAGAAGCCGGGTTGCGCATCAACGGGTGCCGTCCATTGCCAGTCGGCGCGGCCCTCACGGGTCGAGCGGGTGCGGTAGGTATCGTTTCCATAGATGGTGCCATCGGGCGCAGTGGCCCAGAATACCACCTCGTGCTGATTGCCAAAGCCAGTGGCAAAAAAAGCAAAAGTGGTACCCGGTGCGCCCTGCTCCGGTACAACGGCCTGCTCATTGGCGGCGGCGTGCGGTGCGCTGGGCAGCACCAGACCTGTCACCAGCAGCGCCAGCACCAGCGCCCCGATTATTCCACGCAGTGCAAGCATACACATCGTTCCAAACTCCTTGTATCGTTCTTCAGGTACACACCCACCCCACGGGGCGGTTGTTCCTGTTTCTGCTGCCTGAATGATAGCATACCCATCGGTGGTGTGCGGACGTTTCTCTTGTTATAATACACTTGCTTGCCACCGGTTTTAGCAGAAAGGTGTCACATTGCAAGTTTCTATATCCAACCTGCGCCCAATGACACTGAACGATATTCTTGATGCAATCTTTCGTCTCTATCGCAACAACTTTGTAACGTTTGTTGGCATTGTTGCCCTGTTACAAGTGCCGCTGATCTTGATTCAGCTTGCCCTGACGCTGATGTTTAATGATGTGTTGGTAACCGATGTCATGGGGCTAATAGAAGTAATACCCTCGTTTGACCCCACCCAGGACTCGTTTGCCGAACTGCCCATTACCAGCATCGCCACCTACTTTATTATCTTTTTTTTCTTTGCTATTCTTCAGGGTATTGTTGTCCAGCAACTTATCAATGGGGCGCTGGCCCAGGCTATCTCGCAGCGCTACCTGAACCAGCCAATCTCGATCTTCAGTGCCTATGCCTTCGGTATCGACCGGATTACCTCGCTGATTGTCGCGGGGGTGCTGGTTACCGTCATCTCAGTCTTTTTTATGGTATTCCGCTTGGTGTATTTATTGGCCTGATGATTGGCCTGGGGGTCACTGCTGGTACTGGCGGGAGTGGCGCGGGTGCGGCGGTGCTGGGCCTGATGATCATGCTGGTGCTTCTGGTAGGCGTCGTCTTTGTTATTGTGATGAGCCTGTTTGTTTTTGCGGTGTTTCTGTTTTCTACGCAGGTGATTGTTATTGAGGGATACGGCCCTATCGGGGCGTTGCGCCGTAGCTGGAATCTGGTGACTGGTTCGTTCTGGCGGGTGGTTGGTATTCTGGTGGTAACATGGCTGCTGGTAGGGGTTTTACAATGGCTCCCTGCCTATGTGGTGCAGCTTGTATTACAAATCCTCTTTTCTGCACCAGAGGAATTTTTTATGCTGCAATCGTTTTCGACCATTGCCAATTATGTGATATTAATCGTTTTCCTCCCGATCCAGATGACAGCCCTCACGCTGCTGTATTACGATGTACGGGTTCGCAAAGAGGGGCTTGACCTGGAACTGAAAGTACATAGCGACAACCTTGCAACGGAGGCGCTCTAATGCAGCATCGGCGCGGGTTGCTACGGTGGCCTATCTTCCTGCTGCTTCTGGTGGTGCTGGGCAGTGTAGCGCCAGCAACGGCCCAGGAAGTGCCGCCGGATGTAACGACGTATGAAGGCTGGCTGCGCGAAGCGCTAGCGGCAGCACGGCGCGGCGATCAGCTCGGGCTTGAGGCAGTTGCGACCAACCTGATTGAAACCGAGACGGTCGTACTGAACGATGACACCCGCATTTCGGTTGATAATAGCTGGCTGGCGGCGGCACTGGAGCCAGTCGCCCCCGACCTGCCCAGTATTGCCGACCGCCTCGGCGCAGTGCTCGATGCGCTGATCCAGGTGGGCCAGAGTGCGCCCAACGATGCCCAGCAACGGCTGACCGATATTCTCAGCCGCCCGCCCTTTGTCGAGGCCGAACCAACGGGGAACACATGGTGGACGCAGTTTCTCGACTGGCTGTTTGATATTCTGGATCGGCTCTTCAGGCCAGTCGCGGATGCAGGTGCAGCGACGGGCGACCTGTTCGGGTATGTGGTGATGCTGATCTGTGGGGTGCTGCTGGCCGGGGTGATCATCTATCTGCTGCTCAATATGCGCCGTTCGCTGGTGCATGAAGTACGTGCCGCCGCCGTCGATGACCCGGAAGCCAACCTGACTGCTACCACCGCACTACAACAGGCCAGCACGCTGGCACGTGACGGCGACTACCGCACTGCGGTGCGTTATCTGTATCTCTCGTCGCTGCTGTGGCTGGATGAGCAGGGCAGGCTGCGCTACGACCGGGCGCTGACCAACCGCGAATACCTCGACCGTCTGAATAGCAACCCCGACCTGCAGGCACGGCTGGTGCCCATCGTCAACACCTTCGACCGGGTGTGGTATGGCTATGCAGCACTTGATGCCGAAAGCTTCAGCGAGTATGAGCGGCAGGTGGCGGCCCTGCGCGAGCGGCGCTAAAGAGCGGCTTGCCCCGCAACCTGTGCCTGTGATACTCTGCGCGTCTCGGCCCGCAAAGCATGGTACAATGGCTGCCGCAGACAATCAGCAGAGGAACTATTGCCGATCTACATATTACTTCATACAGGAGATACATCGCGTGCGACGTACTATGCAGATGCTCCTGGGAGCCGGGTTGTTGCTCGCCGTGCTGGTGCCAAGTGTTTCGCTTGCACCAGCGCCATTTGTGCGCTCATTGCAGCAGCCTGCCCCTGTCAATAGCATACCGGTAGCCATGCAGGTTGCCACGCCGTTCGCAACGTCTACCGCAACGGTGGAACCGACTCGACAAGCAGCGGCAACACCTACCACCGCGCCTGCTTCAGCGACCGTGCACACCCGCGCCGCTACCGCCACCGCGCAGACGCTGGCCCAGCGCCGCGCCGAAGAACAGCCGACACCCACCGCATTACCGCTGATGCAGCGCTTTCGGGCTAGGCCGGATGATGTGGTGACCCAAGTGCGCCCCGGTGTGGTGCATATCTACCGCGAGACTGCCGATCCGGTGATTGCCAATATTCTGTTGTTCGACCTGACCGCGTCAGAGTTCGATGTTAAATCGACGCTGGGCGATGGCTGGCTGTCGGGCCGCACCCGTACATCGTATGTTGCCACGCAGTATGGCGCACTGGCGGGCATCAATGGCGATTTGTTCGCGGGCGCGGGCGCACCCCAGGGTATGACCATCTTTGATGAGCGGGTGGTGATACCGCCCAAGCGCCGCGCTACTTTTGCCTGGACCAGAGACCGTGAACCGATCATCGACTACTTTACCGATAGCTGGACGTGGGCAGCCTATCTGGTGGCCGAGAACGGGCGGCGGGTGTGGGTGGACGAACTAAATCGCCCCTGCCCCTTCGATGGCATCTGTGTGTACAACGAGTTCAGCCGCCTTGCACCCTACTCCGAATATCTCAACGAAGTGAAGGTGCTGGTTGGGCCGAGTGGTCGTGTGTTTGATATTGCCGATAACGATGCCTTTATCATCTCGCCGGGAATGCAGGTCATTCAGGGCATCGGAGCCGGGGCCGATTGGCTGCGGCGCTATATTGCCATCAGCGATACAGTGACGCTGGATATATCAACAACCAACCCGATTGACGATATTACACAGGCCATCAGCGGCGGGCCGATCTTGCTGCAAGAGGGGCGCTTCTTCCAGGACTGTATGTGCAAGCTGAACGATTGCAGCGCAGTCACTTTCCCGACTGCCGAAGTGGGCCGCGATGACCTGCTGTGTGAGGACTTCGACACCTACTGGAAAGAGGCCCACTACTACTGGGTCTATATGCCGCGTACCGGGGTAGGCTACGACAAAAACAAACAAACGCTTATCGTGGCGGTGGTCGATGGCTATCAACCCGGTTTCAGCCGGGGCATGCTCCAGACCGAATTTGCCAACCTGATGCGCGAGTTTGGGGCCTATACCGCAATGGAACTGGATGGCGGCGGCTCGGCAACGATGGTGCTGGAAGACGAAGTGATCAACAACCCATCCGACGACACTGGCGAACGCTATGTTGCCAACTCGTTGCTGTTCTTCTGGCACGAACCAGAGCAGACCCTCGGCCCGCCTGTTTGCACCGATGCTATGGCCGGCTGTGTGCAGTAGCGGCAAGCGGCGCGAGGCCCGCGCAGGCGGGCTGTGTAGCAGTAGCCGGAGACGTCCATTTCCCGGCAATCTCATAAGGAGTATGCTTGTATGTGGGTTGTGCGTCTACCCGTGATCATGCAGATCGCCCTGATTGCGTTCGGGGTGTCGTCGCTGCTCGGTGGGTTGTGGGGCGTGGCACAGGTTGAAGAGGCGCTGACGATTGTGCCGAGTCTATCTCTGTATCTATCAGGCTGTTCCAAGAAAATAAATCCCTCGTAGGCGCCTACGGATTGGGGATTTTATTATTTGCAAGCGCCTGATGGGTCATCAGCATCAGACAGAACAGTTCTTGGCAAGGGATTTGACCCAAAACATCGAACCACTACACTGCAAAAGATATTGCAAAAGGACAAACTCATGCATCTGTTGATCACGTTGCTTCTAGCCCACTTGTTTGCAGACTTTCCCCTGCAAACGAACCGATTGGCGCGATTGAAAAGAACAAGCCTGAAAGGCGTTTTGATCCATGTCCTAATCTACATGGTGGTGACAGCTTTTTCTGTTGCAATCAGCCATTTACACTTTTGGACCACTGGTAGTTCGGTCTCGGTTGCGGTCCATTTTGTGATT
>JAAUSQ010000305.1 GCA_012033195.1 Chloroflexaceae bacterium | reverse complement strand
CGGGCGGGTCAATTGAGGCTGGCCCTTACACGGGAGATGGTCGCGACAATCCCTTCAAGAGCGGTTTCGTGCCGGGCTTTGAGATCACCGATCAGGAGATGGAAGACCTCCTGAATTTCCTGCACAGCTTGACAGACGAGACGTTTACAACCGATCCAGACTTTGAGGATCCGCATGAGGAATGAGTTTTAATGGGTCAAAATAAATGACCGAATAAGTTCACTGAAGTAGACAGGTGTCTATAAACACGCAAAGTCCATAAAACCGAGGCTCATGTTGTCCAATAAACTCGTCTACTGAATCAATGTGCAGTAAACGCTTGGTAGAAGCGTTTTAATGGTCAAAACCGCTGTTTAAGCGTCCAGTTCGAATTGTGCTGCGTCAGGAATCGTTTCACCTGCATATGCCAATACAATCTGATCACGCGAAATTTCACGTTGTTGAAGTGCATCGACCAGTTTCTTGTCGGTCATATCCTCTTCAATAACCACTCTGTCACCCACAACCCGAGCCAGAACAACGACACCTGCAACATCGTCACGTTTGAGGTAATCAACGGCATTGACGGCGTAAATGCCGCGCTCATCATCCAGGATGGCAAAGAGCAGGATGTTCGCACCGCGTCCACCTGTGGCATACTTCTCAACTTCTTCACGAACGGTTCTCTTCAGGTTATCCATTCTGCCTGCCAGCGATTCAGGCAACTGGTTCATCAATGGGTTCGCCAGCATACGCCAGAATAATTTGCTGACGTTCGACCCCGGCCTGTTGGAGTGCATCAACCAGCGGACGGTCATTGACATCACGCTCGATGACGATGCGATCACCGGCGACGTGCACAATCAAGCTGGCATCAACAATGCGCTTATCAGGAAGCTGCCCAACTGAAATGATGGTGTGCTTACGATCATCAGCACTGCTGGTCAAATAACTGTAGCCATTCAATGCACGTCCAGTGTATCCCTCGAGACAGGTTTTCAGTAAAGTGTTTAGTCGATCCATTCGATAATCTCCTCAGCTTCAGGGTCAAATACGAGTAATTTGACCGCGTTTTGTTGCAAAGTTTGCTGACCAATCGCTTCACTCAAAATGCCACGATAGGCTGCTTCGGGAACGGCCATGTACAACGGGTGGTCGATCTTCAAATAGTTCAAAACGCTCAGGTAAAGCCGATATTTGCCAATGGCTTGCGCCAGATACTCGACGGGTGAGGGCATATTCTCGAAGCCCTTGATCTCGATCAGGATGGCACCATCCTGATCTGGACGAGCAATCTGGAGGTCAATCCACAGACGACGTTCTTCCAGAATAATCATGACTTGTTCGTCAATCGTTGTCCAACCTGCTTTACGTAAGGCATTGACGACAGCATCATGGTGTTTGTCTTTGGCAGGCACGGGCACGCTCAAGAAAAGTACTGTCAATATTCACCTCCATTATACAAGAGATTTTCTTCGCTTTGGGTTGAAGGCATTCCGTGATTAATACCAAAGACCGCGCTATGTCACTGTGAATGCTGGATGTGATTCGGGGGTAAAGGTAGCAACGAACGAGGAGGTGCAACATTATTTGACTATGCCCCGCTAGGCGCGAGCCGATTACGGTAGACAAAAATAGCCAACTGTGTTCGGTCACGCAGGTTGAGCTGGCTCAGAATGCGTGAAATGTATGTTTTGACAGTCCCCTCTGAAATAACAAGCTGCTCGGCAATTTCGCGGTTACTGGCTCCCTCGGCAACCCGTCGTAGCACCTCACGTTCGCGCTCGGTCAGTGCGTTAATTTTCTCTGTAGCATCCCCGTCAGGTGAGACATTCGCTTCGAGCTGCCCGACGATTTTGCTGCTGCCGCTGGATCGAGCTGCACAACACCACGATGTGCCATACGGATCGCCTCGGCAAGGTCATCGGTTGGGATATTCTTGAGCACATAGCCCACCGCACCAGCTCTCAGCGCACCGACGATGTATTCCTCATCGTCGAATGTCGTCAGCATCAGAACACGACAGTCCGGTAAGTGCTGACGGACGTGCCGAGTGGCCTCAACGCCATTCATGGTCGGCATTCGCACATCCATTAGGATCACATGGGGCTGTGTCTCTACAGCCTGTTGGACAGCTACTTGACCATCCCTAGCCACTGCCACCACTTCGATGCCCGCCTGCCGACTTAATAATGTGACCAGGCCATCGCGCATCAGTTCTTGGTCATCAACGATCATTAATCGAATATCGTCGCTCATATGTTAACGCCTCGTCGCGAGATGTGAACATGCAGTGTAGTTCCCTGGCTGGGCCTACTTTCAATGTCGAGCCGTCCGCTTATCAATTCCAGCCGCTCACGCAAACCACGCCAGCCCATGCCCATCTCCTGTAAATCCTGGATACCGACCCCATCATCGGTCAGGGTGAGCCATGCTGCTTCCTGGTTGAGCAAGACCTCAAGTGTGACATGCTGTGCACAGGCATGTTTTTGCACATTGGTCAGCCCTTCTTGCGCTGCGCGATAGAGCGTCATCAACTGCTGGCGGGTAAAGGTTTTTTCGTCACCTTTCACAGACAATATGACCTCGAATGACGCCGCCTGAAAATTCTCGACCAACTGCTTGAGGGCATCGTGCAGAATAAAGGCGGGTTGCTTCTCACGCAGTGCCCCGACCGACTGGCGTACATCTTCCAGGGCCTGATCGGTCATTCGTTTCGCGTTTTGGATACTGACGAGGGTTTCGTCGTGATCGTCACGAAGAACAGCAGCCGCCTTTTCCAGTTGGATGCCAATCACCGTCAGGTAATGCCCCAGGCTATCGTGAATGTCCCGCGCTAGCCGGTTGCGCTCCTCGACGGTCGCTAATTCGGCGACTTGTTCAGCATAGGCTGCCAACTTCTGGTGGGACTCGTTCAAGTCCGCCAGCAATTTCTCAGCGTGATGGCGCTGGTACGTTCGCTTTGTACGACCTGTGCCATGATCGTGACCAGGATCAACGACACGACCAGCAGGGTGTAGCTGTTAACGACTGCCGGATCATTCAACCAATAGGGCTTGAAGATGGAGAATTTCGCCGTCAGCCAGATCAGAATCCCAACACTGGCAGTATACCCGGCACGTCTACCCAACATGAAAAACACCGGGAAGGGCAGGGTTAAATACAGGATTGACGTGTAAGTCAGACCATCGACTAAGGTCACCAGTTCGACCGCAAGCGCATGAACAACGACGGCAACCAGTGCTGACAGACGGGGTGGCTCTCCCCAAATTGGCGCATCAGCCACATATCCAGCAGGATTAGCCCGGAGATAGCTACACTCGTCGCTGTCAAGATCACACCGTTGAAATCGCGTTGGCTGGTCAGTCCCTGCAACAGAATAATGCCAATGGAGGCCAAGCCGAGCAACAGGGTGACCCGACCAGACGCGCTCAAACGTAAGGTCTGCCGTTGATGGGTCACGGTTATCGGTTGTTGAAGAGTCTCCATACCGCCTCACTACGATGGTTATCCAAAACGATCATACCATGTGGCTTTCGTCAACGGCAGACCTCTCTGGATAGACATCGCGTCAACCAGCGATGTATATCGAAAGTCACATTCAAGATCCATCGCTCGTGCTGAAAAACCTGTCCTGCGCCAGACGCAACGCACCGTGCGTTCTGGTTATGCTGTGATCAATGTTTTATCGAACACTGAAAGGGAGTTACTTGAATGACGATTACACATCAGCAAACGCTGAGTGAGACAATCTCACCAACACTGTCCATAAGACAACGTCCTTTACGCATTATTGGAATCATAGCACTTTCTCTAGGACTCATCCTGGCGATTGTCGTGATTGGCGCGTACACCTATTCGGCTGCCATCCTGAACCCGGTTACCAGCACGCCTATCACAGCCAGCCCGAACCGCTTCGACGGGCGCTACCTGCTGACCGTTTCCGATGCCGATATGGTTGGTACTGCTTATGCGAACGACATCCTGATGCAGATTCCCGGCGAACGTGACACGCTTTCGATCTTCCCACTTCCGCTGGATGTGAACGATCCACAAATCAACGAAGTCTTCGCCTCCAACTCGGTCACGTCCTGGCCGCAGGTGCTCATCCCATCGCCGGATGGTGAGCGAGCGTATATCGTGGAGGCCGCAGGCGAAATCGACGATAACCTTGAGGTTTACCCGAACGTGCAGGCAAGCCCACCGCTAGGACGTACGTTGACTGTCGTTGAACTGGCAACAGGTACCACAACCGTCTACGATGTAGTCGATTATCCCCTGCATGTTGCCGTGCATCCTGAAGAACAGTACGTCGCTATTGGCACCAAAGAAGCTAATCGCCAACTGGTCATTCTGCCTGTTGAAACGCTGGATGATGCCGGGACTTACCAGTTTTTCCCGATTGAAAACAGCGATGGTGAGCCAGCAGAGGAAGTGACATCAGTCAGTTGGCATCCCAATGGGAACTATCTGGCCGTCGGCATTGACCGCTCGGAGCTGGCCTTCTACGAAGTCATCCCACAGGCAGATGGCACGTTGAATTTACAGCAATACGGTGAGCGATTGATGCTTGGCAACACCATCACCTACGGCCAATTTACCAACGATGGTCGCCACTACCTGACCGCAGAGATCAATTGGGCGGCGCTGCCAGGGCAGTTGGGGTATGTGTTCAATCCGCGTGGTGAGATGATTGCAGTGCAATTTGATCTTATGGAAGGCAATCACGGTGTCGTCTCGCGCGTAGAGGTCGGGCAAAGCCCGGAAGGTTTCGCCATTAGCCCGGATGAATCTTTAATCGTGACAATAGACATGCGCCGCACCTACCTGCCGGATAACTTGTCTTTCATACCTGGCACGGATCTGAACTCGCTTTCCTTGCTCACATTCAATAATAGTACCGGCGAACTCGTCCTGATCGACCAATATGGTTTCGAAGGGGTGCTGCCAGAACATGCGGTCTTTGATGCAGATGGTGATGCATTGGGTGTCGTGATTTACAA
>JAAUSQ010000027.1 GCA_012033195.1 Chloroflexaceae bacterium | reverse complement strand
GCCCAGATATCCGATGTCGAACGATCCCGCATGCGTGCGCCGTCGGCACCCACAAGGCCCGCGCGATCCGAGCGCGAGCGCACCGGCAGCGACTGTACAGGCACGGGTGGCGGCACCGATACATTGGCGGTCGGGTCAACATAGGGCGTATCGAGGCAGCGCAACAACTGCTGTTCCATCTCGGCACAGCTCTGGTAGCGCTTCTCCCGTTCCAAGTTCATTGCTTTGATAATCACCCGTTCGGTATCGTCGCTGACCGTCGGGTTCATCCGGCGGATCGCTCCTGGCTGCGGCGTCTGGAGCGGTACGGGCGGCAGGTTGGTGAGCAGGTGCAGCAATGTTGCACCAAGCGCATACACATCACTGCGAGCGTCGGTCTGCCCACGCCCGTACTGTTCCGGGGGGGCATAGCCTGCCGACCCCATTGCAATGGTATCTTTTGACTGCCCACGCTTATGGGTGCGCGCAACGCCAAAGTCAATCAACTTCATGATATTTGAGGTGTGCGTAATCATAATGTTGGGTGGCTTCAGGTCGCGGTAGATAATCGGCGGGTCTTGCGTGTGCAGGTAATGCAGCACGCGACACAACTGCACCCCATAGCCAAGCGCCTGCTGCTCCATCAGGGGCGCATTCGACTCAATCATGCGGTCTTCGAGGGTTTCGCCGTCGATGAATTCCATCACCATCACGGGGCGACCATCGAAGGCGAAGAAGTCGGCCAGCACCGGAATATTGGGATGCGTGAGGCGGCCCATCAGGTGCGCTTCCTGTTCAAACAACTGACGGTTTTCTTCCACCTCATCGGGGGGCGTATTGGGAGGGGGGCGCATTTCTTTTAATGCCCAGATGGTATTATCGGCCTGCCGACGTACACGGTACACCGCACCCATACCGCCCCGTCCGACGAGACCCAGAATGAGGTATTCGCTGTGTTTCCCAGGAATAACATCATTAACTTTCAGCAGTTGCTCTTCTGTTATCATCAAGGGGCGTCTGCCTATTCTGTAAAGTGAATACCTCTCATATTATACCACGTACGTCCGCAAAGGGAGCGTTTGTATTATGCTTCTCCTTCAAGGAAATTGCCCGCTTTTTTCCAGTCATAATCACATAAAAAAAAGTGTTCCGGCAGCAATACAGAGCGGAATACTTAGCAGGTTAAATAGTGGAATACTCACCAGCAGCAGGCACACTGCCCCGAAGCCTATACTGGCCGGAAACAGCCGCCAGAAGGTGGCCAGTTTGGTGCGGAAGCGCCGCCGCCGCCGCGAGAGCATAGGCTCGAAGGCATCGAGCGTGACCAGCAACGCCATTAGTAGCAGGGTACCGATGGTGCCAATCAGTGCGCCAGGAGGGGGCATCAAGTTGAGCAGCAGCAGCGGCCCACCGATCCCTACGAGCAGCAGCAGCTTCTTGAGTTCAAAGCCGAGCGCATAGCCTATTTCGCGCAGCACATGCCAGAACGTCGGCGGGGGGGCAGCAATGGCTGTGCCCGTCCGCATAATCTCAAGCTGCTCGGAAAGCTGGCTGTACCACCACGCGCCAAGCAAGGTGCCGATAGTGAGCAGTGCCACGCCCAGCAACACCAGCAGCACCAACCCGAACAAAAAGCTGAGCAGTGGGTCGAGGAAGGCCAACCACACGGGCAACCCGGCCAGTGTCTGGTCGATGCGTTGTAGCCCTGGCAGCAACAGCCCTCCATACAGCAGTGCCCCCAGCACGATATTGATCAGAATAGGGATTAAAACATATTGCCACAGGCGGCGTGTCTGCTGGATCACGACCAGCGCACGGAAGGGGTAACTAAACCCGGCGAAGAAGCCAGGAATGCCCGCACGGTGGCGGCGTGGTGCAGTTGCCGATGAAGGCTGCATAGTGTCTCTCTCCTATGGTTCATACCAAATATCACCTAACAGACGTATCAGTGGCGGCATTTGTTGCGAACGCATGCTCTCACCTGCTACTTATCCCCGTTTCACTCATTCCTCAGCGCAGCCTCAATTGTTTCTTATCTGGCAAATGCATAATGAGCACAGTAATCAGGGGGACAAGACTTGCAACTTTACAGATGTAGTATACGTCTGTATCGATGAAATATAATCAAGGAGTTGAAAGCAGTATGCGACAATTTACACAAATCGGTCTTTTGATGATCGTACTCATCACGCTCGTGGTTGGTGGTCTTGGTGGCATTATGGCTGGTGGCTTTCTGGCGTTTCAATGGTTTCAGGTCGGCACTCCGGCAGTGACGCAGGTTGAGCCAGTTGAGACAACGTTTTCGGCAACCGCCGAAGAGAGCACACTCCTGCGCCAGGAGCCAAGCCTGGACGATGCCCCCCGCGCTCAGATAGTGCCGGGTGATAGCACAATTGCGGATGTGGTTGAGCAGGTTGCGCCGGCGGTGGTAACGGTACTGAACCGGATGCCGCAGGGCGGCGGCTCAGGAAGCGGCGTGATTGTTGATGAGAATGGCTACATCATTACAAATAATCACGTGATTGAGGGCGCTGTGCAACTGTCGGTTATCTATGCCGATGGCACCCGCGCACCGGCCCAACTGATTGGCACCGACCCACTCGCGGATATTGCGGTCATCCGGGTTGACGGCGCGGTACCTGCGGTAGCGCCGATTGGTGACATCGACACGATGCGCCCCGGCGATACCGTGGTAGCCATTGGCAGCCCGCTTGGGAACTTCCGCAATACGGTTACGGCTGGGATTATCAGTGCGCTGAACCGTGCGGTTGGCACGATGGAAGGGCTGATCCAGACCGACGCCGCCATTAACAGCGGCAACAGCGGCGGCCCGCTGATCAACCTGAACGGCGAAGTGATTGGTATCAATACGCTGGTGGTACGGGGTAACAACTTTGGGGACACTGCGCCCGCCGAAGGGCTTGGCTTCTCGGTGCCAACCAATGTCTTTGTGCCCGTCGTCAACCAGCTTATCAACACTGGCCAGGTTGTGTATCCATATCTTGGTATTCGCTACGCAATGATTGATGGTGAAATTGCCGCACAGGAGAGCCTACCCACACAGCAGGGTGCGCTGGTGATCGATGTGCAGCCGGGTGAGCCAGCAGCACAGGCCGGCATGCAGGCCAACGATATTATTACCGCCGTCAATGGTGAGCCAGTGGCACAGAACAACTCGCTGCGGTTGGAACTGATCCAGTACACACCGGGCGACACTGTTACCCTGACCGTGCTGCGCGGCACCCAGGAATTGCAACTGGATGTGACGCTGGGCACGCGCCCGAATCAACTTGCGTCATAACAACCCCTGCCCACCTCGGTATGCATCCTCGTAAGCAACCCCATGATGCATAACCCCGGCCTCCGCCCCGACGCAGGGCGGAGGCTTTTGCATCCTGGGCAGTCTCTTTAATAAATCCCCAACTCGTCCTTCGCTTCGTCTGTCATCATCGATGGGTTCCAGAAGGGCACCCATACCAGATTGATATTGACATCTTCCAGCGACTTGTACACCTCACCGAGCGCCATCACCTCGTTGCGGGCTTGCGTCAGGATATGCGGCCCTGCCGGACAGTTGGGCGTGGTCAGGGTCATATCAATGTCAACCCGCTTGCCCGTGTCCTGCACGTCAATCTTATACACCAATCCCAGGTTCACAATATCAAGCCCGATCTCCGGGTCTATCACATTCATCAGTGCCGAACGCACCATATCTTCGGAAATCATTGTGCTTCTCCTCTGCTTGCTGAATAGTGCAACCTCCCACCAGGGATACCCCGACTGGAGGAGTGTTCTGCAATACCTTCGCTCAAATTGTAGCACGAAGCGCTAATACTTCGCTACGGTCGGGTCAACATCGTCTGACCAGCGCAGCACGCCACCCACCATATTCTTGACATTGGTAAAGCCAGCGGCCCGCAGCATATCAACCGCACGACCACTGCGCCCACCGCTGCGGCAGTACACAATAATTTCGTGGTCGCGGTCAAGTTCGTTGATACGGCCTGGGAGTTCGTCCACCGGGATCAGCTTATCGGTGACGGGCAGGGCGGCAATCTCAACTTCATAGGGATTCCGCACATCGAGAATGTACGGGCGCTGCGCTGACTTGATTAGCGTGGCAACTTCTTTTGGCGTAATTTCGTACTGGCTGCTCATTCCGTTCTCCTGTACCGGTACAACCTGCGGGGTGATGCCGCAGAAGGCTTCATAATCGATCAGTTCGGTGACTGTCGGATGATCCCCACAAACCGGGCAGTTCGGGTCGCGCCGCAGTTTCATCTCGCGGAAGCGCATGCCCAGTGCGTCGTACAGCAGCAAGCGACCAATCAAGGGTTCGCCAATGCCCGTCAGGAGCTTGACCACCTCGGTTGCCTGGATCGTTCCTATAATACCAGGAAGTACGCCCAGTACGCCACCCTCGGCGCACGATGGCACCAGACCGGGCGGGGGTGGGTCGGGGTAGAGACAGCGATAGCACGGCCCGCCCGCCTGCGGGTGGAAGACGGTAGCCTGCCCCTCGAAGCGGAAGATGCTGCCGTACACATTGGGCTTGCCAAGCATTACCGCAGCGTCGTTGGTCAGGTAGCGCGTCGGGAAGTTGTCGGTGCCGTCCACAATCACATCATACGGGCGCATCAGGTCGAGCGCGTTGTCGGATGTAATCATGGCCTCGTGGGTGGTAATCTCAATGTACGGGTTCAGATCGTGCAGGCGGTTCTTCGCCGACTCAATCTTGGGCTTGCCAACGGTGCTGGTACCGTGGACAATCTGGCGCTGCAAGTTGCTCTCATCCACTACATCAAAGTCAACCAGCCCAATATGACCCACCCCCGCCGCCGCCAGATACAACGCCAGCGGCGACCCCAGGCCCCCCGTGCCGATAAGCAGCACACTGCCTGCTTTCAGCTTCTTCTGATTTTCCATGCCAAACTCAGGTAGGATCAGGTGGCGGCTGTAGCGGCTAATCTCGGCGTTGCTCAGCGTTGTCATGCTGTCGTCCCTCCTGCAATCGCCGGAATAATACTCACCAAGTCACCATCCTTCAGGGGCGTCTCTGCGCCATCCAGGTAGCGAATATCCTCATCACCAACATAGATATTGACGAAGCTGCGAAGCTTGCCCTGCTCGGTGTAGAGATGCTGCCCCAGTTGCGGGTAGGTCTCGACTAGGCCCCGCAGCAACCCGCCGACCGTGTCGGCCTGCAGGTCGAGGCGTGCATTGTTGTCTGCGTATTGCCGCAGCGCAGTTGGAATAGATACTGTTACAGCCATGAATCAATCTCCTTCTTTCGATTATCTGTTTAGCGTTTCATCATATCAGTTTTGCGCTTTGCGTTCCCTCTTGCCCCGCGCCCTTCGTCCGGGTTTTACGCCCCCACCTCCAGCCGCTCCTGCTCGAAGCGGGCACCGTTATCAAGCAGGAGCCAGCTCGTCAGTTCGGCGGGGGTGCCCTGCTGCACGCTCTGAATAACAAAAGCAAACTGTGTGCCACCGCCGACCCCCTGCGCTCCTACCCGGTCGCGCTCCGAAGGCTGCGCCGGATGGTCGGGGTGCGAATGGTAACAGCCAACAATATCCAGCCCTTGCTCACGTGCGGCGCGGTCGGCCTTCAGGTAATCACGCGGGTCAAGGTAGAAGCGGTCACGCTGCGAGGTAGGGTCGTCGGTTTCGCCCAGCGCTACCTGCCCCTGCCAGCGGTTCTCCGTTGGGCAGATGGCCGTCACACGCTTGGTATCGCCCTCGATATTGCCGAGCAACAGCCCGACGCATTCGTTCGGGTAGGTGCTGGTGGCATGCGCAACGATGGCGTGCGCAGCGTCTGGTGTCAGGTAGAGCATTGCTTAAATCCCTTCTCCGCCGGATACTTCGTCCTTGCCCTCGCGCCAGAAGCGGTCGCTCAGATAACGGGCCGCACTGTCACACAGAATCGTCACAACAACGCCTTCTTGCAGACGATGCGCCACCTTCAGCGCAGCGGCGACATTGGCCGCTGCCGAAATACCCACCATCAACCCCTCACGGCGGGCCAATTGGCGGGCCGTCTGGAAGGCGGTTTCGCTCTCGATGATTATCGTCTCGTCGGGGCGGGTCGGGTCGAAGATACCGGGTACAATCTCGGTGGTTGCCAGATGCTTCACGCCTTCGAGCGCGTGGTATGGGCCATCGGGTTGCACGGCAATACTATTGATAGCGGGGCGATACTCGCGCAAGCGTTGCGTGGTGCCCATAAAGGTGCCGCTTGTACCCAGTGCCGCGACAAAGTGGGTCACCTCGCCGCCGGTCTGCTGCCAGATCTCCGGGGCGGTTGTTTCGTAGTGGGCACGCGGGTTGGCGGGATTGTTGTACTGGTCGGGGTAGAAGTAGCGCCCTGGTTCCTGCGCCACCAGTTCGCGAATGGTGCGGATCGCTAGATCGACACCCTCGGCGGGGTTGGTCAGTATCAGTTCGGCACCGAGCGCCAGTAGTGTATTGCGCCGCTCGATGCTCGCATTCGCCGGCATCGCCAGCGTCACCCGGTAGCCCAGTGCGGCCCCGATAGTGGCATAGGCAATGCCAGTGTTACCGCTGGTTGCGTCGGCAATGATCATGCCCTCACGCAACGCGCCGCGCTCTTCACCAGCGCGGATCATCCACAGCGCAGGCCGATCTTTGACCGAACCACCCGGATTGTACCATTCGGCCTTGCCATACACACGCACCCCTGACGGCAAGGTCGGGTCGACCCTGGCGAGCCGGATGAGCGGCGTATTGCCCACCATATCAATCACGGACGTGGGCGGCCCAACATTGATCACGTTTGGTGCTCCAACTGTCATAACAATATCTACTTTTTTATTTCTGTAAGATCACAACGCCGGAGGCGGTCGGCCCTCCGGCGGGTCGATAGATCGATGTACACGGTGCTCAGTATTCCTGGCGGCCCGGCCATACATGACTGGGCTGAGACACAAAGCCCATGGGAACCATCGTGCGGCAGCCGTGCCCTGAAACTAGCCCTGGTAGGTCTTCTCAATCGGTACACCGACGAGATTGCCCCACTCTGTCCAGCTTCCATCGTAGTTGCGTACTTTATCGTAGCCCAGCAGATACTTGAGCACAAACCAGGTATGGCTGCTGCGCTCCCCAATGCGGCAGTAGGTGATCACGTCCTTTTCCGGGGTGATGCCCTGAGCATTGTAGATCTGCTCCAGTTCTTCGCGGGTCTTGAAGGTGCTATCTTCTTTGACGGCGCGTGCCCAAGGGATATTCTCGGCGGTGGGGATGTGCCCACCGCGCAGGGTGCCTTCCTGCGGATATTCGGGCATGTGGGTGCGCTCGCCGCTGAATTCCTGCGGGCTACGCACATCGACCAGTGCTGCGGCTGCGCCCTTCTTGATATGGGTAAGGACTTCTTCGCGGAAGGCGCGAATAGCGGCATCGTCGCGTTGGGGTGCGGTGTAGGTGCCGGTCGGGTAGGTTGGTGTTTCTTTTGAGAGTTCGCGGCCTTCGGCAAGCCACTTTGTGCGCCCGCCATCCATCAGGCGTACATCTTCGTGCCCAAACAGCTTGAAGACCCACAGCGCATAGGCAGCCCACCAGTTGTGCTTATCGCCGTAAAAAACAACGGTGGTATCGTTGCTGATGCCCTTCAACGCGGCAAGCTGTGCAAAGCGCTCGCTGTCGAGGTAGTCGCGGGTGATTGGATCGTTCAGTTCTGAAATCCAGTCAATCTTGACTGCGCCAGGGATGTGTCCCGTGCTGTAGAGTAGCACGTCTTCGTTGCTTTCAACAATACGCACCGTCGGATCGTTCAGATGTTCGGCAACCCAATCGGTGCTGACCAGCACTTCCGGGTGAGCATATTCCGCCATGACACTCTTCCTTTCTGGGCAAATTAACCGCTATCGGGTGGAGCGCATGCCAGCGCTCGCAGTGCGACTATACAGTTTTCGCTGTTCTCTATTGTACTGCGTGCGCTCATACAAGTCAAGTTGTTAACTAGAGTACTCAACAATAATCACGCCCTCTTCGATACGTACCGGGTAGGTAGGTACTGGCTCGTAGGCGGGCAGGGTGCGCGGCTGCCCGGTTGCGAGGTCGAACAGCGACCCGTGCAGCGGCACTCGACGCAGCGCTCTTCCACATCTACCTCGCCTTCACCAAGCGATGCTTCAGCGTGCGAACAGGTGTCATCCAGGGCATAAAACTGCCCTTCGACCTGAAACACCGCAATTTGATGATTGTTAATCGTAAAGGTTTTACCAGTTCCTTCGGGCACTTCGTTCACATTCGCAATCCTCACCCACGCCATAACCAAGATTCTCCTTTATCGTTGTATACAACAAAAAGGGAGCAGGCATACCACCCACTCCCTCCAGACGATCCACGTCTGTTTAACCGACCGAGCCTTCCATTTCCAACTGGATCAGGCGGTTCAGTTCCAGTGCATACTCCATCGGCAATTCGCGGGTGAACGGCTCCATAAAGCCCAGCACAATCATCGATAGTGCATCGGCCTCTGGAATGCCCCGGCTCATCAGGTAGAAGAGTTGCTCCTCACCGATGCGGCCCACCGTCGCCTCGTGTGCGAGGGTTGTGCGCTCCTCTTCAATCTCGATATAGGGGATGGTATCGCTGGCTGAGTGCTCATCGAGGATCAGGGCATCACAGTTGACATTGATCTTCGAGTTGTACGCACCCGGTGCCACCTTCGCCAGACCCCGGTACGTCGTCTTGCCGCCGTCCTTGCTCACCGACTTGTTGGTAATGCGGCTGGTTGTCTCCGGCGCAATATGCACCATCTTGGCCCCCGCATCCTGATGCTGGCCCTTGCCTGCGTAGGCAACGCTCAACACCTCGCCGCGTGCGCCGCGCCCCATCAGGTACACCGATGGGTACTTCATCGTCAGGCGGCTGCCGATGTTGCCGTCAACCCACTCCATTGAGGCATCTTCGTAGGCGATGGCCCGCTTGGTGACCAAGTTATAGATATTGTTGGCCCAGTTCTGGATAGTGGTATAGCGGAACTTGGCCCCCTTCTTCACGATGATCTCAACTACCGCCGAGTGCAGCGAGTTGGTGCTATAGACTGGCGCGGTACAGCCTTCGATGTAGTGCGCCTCTGCGCCCTCTTCCACGATAATGAGAGTGCGCTCAAACTGGCCCATATTCTCGGCATTGATGCGGAAGTAGGCCTGGAGCGGAATATCAACCTTCACACCAGCGGGCACATATACAAACGAGCCACCCGACCACACCGCCGTATTGAGTGCGGCGTATTTGTTATCGGCAGCCGGAATGATTGTGCCAAAATACTGCTTAAACAGTTCGGGGTGTTCACGCAGGGCGGTGTCGGTGTCGAGGAAAATCACACCAAGCTTTGTCCACTCGTCGCGCAGCGAGTGGTAGACCACTTCGCTCTCGTACTGAGCACCCACCCCTGCCAGGAACTTGCGCTCGGCCTCTGGGATGCCCAGCCGCTCGAAGGTGCGCTTGATCTCTGGCGGCACCGCGTCCCAATCGTGCTGGGGGCGCTCGCCCGCCCGCACGAAGTAGTGAATCTGGTCATAGTCCAGATTGGCCAGTTCAGGGTTGGCCCAGGCACCCTCCAGCGGCACCGGCTTCTGCAAGAAGATTCGCAGGGCCTTGAGGCGGCGCTTGAGCATCCATTCCGGCTCGTCCTTCATGGCCGAAAGTTCACGCACGACTTCTTCGGTCAAGCCTTTCGGCGATTTATAGAGATAGTTTTCTTCGTCGCGGAAGCCATACCGTGAATAATCAAAATCGAGGCGCACATCTGCTACCATGACAACCCTCCCAATAGTAGTAATGCTGACAACTACCAGTATACCATATATTGCACAATTTTGACAGTTTTTTCTGTAGAAACCACTGGGGCCTGCTCACTCGTTACCGATCACGTTGCTTTGTCGCAGCACATATGCTGCCAGTGCCTCAAGTGCAGGCGGCCCCATCTCAGTCAATGCTTGCAGAGCCGCATCGCGGATGTGTGGGTCAGGCGATGCCAGTTCATCAATCAATTCGTTGAGCAACTGCTCTCGGTAGGCTTCGAGGGTTCTACCACCGTCTGATGTTCGATATGCCTGCCGTCGCGCTTCAAGCCATTTGATGAACTCAGGATTGGTTTCCAGATACTCATCTTCCGCATCCATATCATCATAAAGGGTATCATTATCAACCTCAGAGATACGCACAAGTGTTTGAGGACTAACATGCACTAGAATATCTTCTTGTTGTGCCTACAAAAGATAACGTGATAGATCTTGTTGTAGTTCGATAGCTGTAATAATTTTCATTGCACATCATCCTCTGAATTACAGCCGTAACCTTCACTTGATCAATACGGCATAAACGCCCTAAATCTTTAAGTGCATCATCCGATGATTGAATGGTGTACGCCACAATCCAACACGCCCCGCCTACTCCTCGCCCACGCTGCCTGCGGCATACAGCCCCACCTTCAGCGCCTTGAGCGAGAGCAGCGCACACTTGAGCCGCACCGGATTGTGTTGCAGCGGAATGCCAATCAATTCTAGCAGATCGTCTTTGCTGAACGCATGCGCCGCCGCCACACTCTGCCCCTTGATGGCTTCGGTCAGCATCGAGGCCGACGCCATACTGATGGCACAGCCCTTGCCCGAAAAACGAATATCCTGGACGGTATCGCCCTCAATCATCAGATCGATCCGCACCCGGTCGCCGCACAGTGGGTTGTGCTCTTCGTGTGAACAGGTCGCATGCTCCAGCGTGCCAAAGTTGCTGGGGTATTTGCTGTGTTCCAGAATGTCTTCGCTGTAGAAACTGCTCATAGTGTTATCCAAAGAGCCGCCGAACGTGGATCAATCCGTCAGCAAGGCGGTCGATCTCCTCCGGCGTGTTATAGAGATAAAAACTTGCTCGCACCGTCGCCGACACATCAAGCAGGCGATGCAATGGTTGGGCGCAGTGGTGGCCTGCCCGCACCGCAATGCCTTGCTCATCCAACACTGCCGCAATATCGTGCGGATGCACACCTTGCAGCGCAAACGACACCGCCGCGCCGCGTTCGTGGGTGGTCGGCGGGCCATAGATCGTCACGCCGTCGATCTCGCTCAGACGCTCCAGCGCATAGCCCGTCAGGTATTGCTCGTGCTCGTGGATGGCATCCATCCCCACTGCGCTGAGAAAGTCTACCGCCGCCCCCAGGCCAATCGCCTCACCAATTGCCGGCGTGCCCGCCTCAAAGCGCTGCGGTATATCGGCATAGCTGCTGTGGTCGAGTTCAACCACACTGATCATCGAGCCGCCGCCCAGAAACGGGGGCATCGCTTGAAGCAGCGCCCGCCGCCCCCACAGCACCCCGATTCCGGTGGGGCCACACATTTTGTGCCCACTGAAGGCCACAAAGTCGGCCCCCAGCGTCTGCACATTGATCGGCACTATGGGGCACACTCTGCGCCCCATCCAGCAGCAGCACGGCCCCCACCGCGTGCGCCCGCCGCGCCAGTTCCTGCACCGGGTTGACGGTGCCCAGCACATTGGATTGATGAGTGACCGCCACAATCTTGGTGCGCTCGGTCAGCAGCGTGTCGAGCGTATCCAGCCGTAGCCGTCCCTTGTTATCCAGCGGCATATAATCAAGCACGGCCCCGCGCCGCTGTGCGAGCATCTGCCAGGGTACAATATTCGAATGATGCTCCATTATTGAGAGCAAGATGTGATCACCCGTGTGCAGGTGGGCGTCGCCCCACGCATACGCCACCAGATTGACGGCCTCGGTGGTATTGCGTGTGAAAACAATTTCTTCGGCACAGGTAGCGTTGATAAAACGTGCCACCTTTTCGCGGGCCTGCTCATAGGCGTAGGTCGCCGCCTCACTAAGTTGGTACACCCCACGATGTACATTGGCGTGATAACGCTGGGCATAGTCGCTCAGCGCATCAATCACCTGCTGCGGACGCTGCGACGAGGCCGCCGAGTCGAGGAAGGCGAGCGGATGCCCATTGATCTGCTGATTAAGAATCGGGAACACTTGCCGCAGTGCCGCGCTATCAAGCATTTTCGGTTGTGTGGGGTGTATCATCGTTGGCCTCTCTGGTCTGATTATATCTTCGCCTCAATTGCCGCCTCAAGCGACTCGCGCAACGCTTCGAGCGGCACGGCAGCCAGGGCTGGCTCAAAGAAGCCCATCACAATCAGGCGCTTGGCCTCATCGGGCCGAATACCACGCGCCTGCATATAAAAGAGTTGCTCTTCATCGACCTGCCCGCTGGTGCTGGCGTGTCCGGCGCGGGCGACATCGTTGGTGTCAATCATCAAGCCCGGTATCGAGTCGCTGCGGGCCTCGCTGCCGAGGTGGATCGCATGCTCTTCCAGCCGTGTAACAGTGCTGTGAGACTCGTGCTCGATCTTGATCATCCCATCAAACACGCTGTAGCTCTTGTCAGTGACCACAGTCTTGAATTCCAGGTGGCTCTCGGTATTGGTTCCGATATGGCGCAACCATGGCACAGTCACCAGATTCTGCTGCTGGTTGCCGAAAGTGGCCCCCACCCAGTTGATGCGGCTACCATCGCCCTGCATCCGCGCCTCAAGCTCCATATGCTGAAGCTGTCCACCCAGCGCTATCGATGTCCATTTGCCCAGCGCATCGCGCCCCAGTTGCATCACCTGCCCGCCAATCTGGTAGACGCCCTGCCCCTGCTGCTGCAACGTCAGATAGCGTACCTCGGCCCCCGGCCCGATAAAGAGTTCGGTAGTGGGCGCAACCAGTGCGGTTTCGGGAATACCACGCGAGGTATACTCTTCCACCAGCGACAGCCGCGCATGCTGCTCAAGAATAACGATGGTATAGGGAAACATCGCACGGCTGCCATCCGCCAGCGTATAGCTGAGACGCAGCGGTAGTTCGACCTCGACATTGCGTGGTACATACAGCAATACACCATCCTGCCAGAGCGCCGCCCGCATTGCGCTGAACTTGTGCGCCAGCGGATTGACCGCTGTTCCGATATGCGGGCGGATCAGGTCTTCGTGAGTGTGCAGTGCTGCCGCGAGGCTACTGAACACAACGCCCTTGCTCTCAAGGGCTTTATCCCACTGAATAGCGGTACCCTGCGCCTTGAACAGCGGGGCAATCGTTTCTTGCTGCAACTCGGCAAGCTGGGTGCGCCGCCATTTGGGAGGCGCAGCCTGTGCAAAGAAGTCCCACGCCTCGGCCCGCCAGGTAACCATCCACTCCGGCTCGTTCGCAGCACGGGCCTGCGCTGCGATCATATCGGAACTGAGCAAGCCGAGGGTCGGCATGTTCTGAAGTTCGTTAGCTTGCATCACCGACCAGCTCCTCCTTGATCCAATCGTAGCCACGCTCTTCCAGTTCGAGCGCCAGTTCTGGCCCACCCGAACGCACCACGCGGCCTTCCATCATCACCGAAACAAACTGCGGCTTGATATAGTCGAGCAAGCGCTGATAGTGGGTAATCACCAGCACGCCCAGTTCGGGGTTGAGCAGGCGGTTGACTCCCTCGGATACCACGCGCAGCGCGTCGATGTCGAGGCCGGAGTCGGTCTCGTCCATCACCGCCATGCTCGGCTTGAGCATCGTCATCTGCAAAATTTCGAGGCGCTTCTTTTCACCCCCGCTAAAGCCGTCGTTCAGGTAGCGGCGGGCAAAGCTCTCGTCCATGCTCAGGCTCTCCATCGCGGCGCGCAGTTCGCGGCGAAACTGGACCATCGGAATAGCGGTCTCTTTGGGATCGACGCCTTCCTGGGCACGCTGCGCGTTGATAGCGGCACGCAGGAAGTTGGCAACCGTCACCCCTGGCACGGCAACCGGATACTGGAAGGCCAGGAAGATACCGAGCTTGCTGCGCTCATCTGCCTCAAGTTCGAGGATGTTTTCGCCCTTGTAGATAATTTCGCCGTCGGTGACTTCGTAGTTGGGGTGTCCGGCGATAGTATAGGCGAGGGTGCTCTTGCCGCTGCCGTTCGGCCCCATAATGGCATGCACCGTACCCGGCTGCACCGTCAGGTTGACTCCCTTCAAAATTTCCTGCCCGTTCACTGCAACATGCAACTCTTTGATAATCAGTTCGCTTGCCATGCTGTTTCTGTCCTTCTATCCTTTTTTATCTTTTTTACGAAGCGTTTGAGGCTTTCCAAAAACAAAAAAGCACATTCCACCCTGCGTTGTGGGTTTCCTGCCCGGTATGCGCTCAGGGCTTGCGTATCGAGAAGCAGCAGTGATGATGCCCATCACGAATAGACTGCTCTAGGATCACTGTGGTCCCCAAGAGCTGCTCAAGCATATTTTTTCCATTGTACAGACGCTGCCATGCTCCTGCGCCACATCGTGATAGGGGCATGACAGGATCTTGAAGCCCGCGCCATCTGGCTCTACTTCGGCGGGCACACCGCGTGCTTCGAGCGTTTCGCGCAGTTCGCCGAGCCGTTCTTGCAAATCTTCGGCGTGAATATGCACCGCATAGTCAGTCCGCAACCGCTCGCCGACACGCTGCAACAGCCGATCGACCCGTTCTGGGCCGCCTTCTGCCGAGAGCTCTTCCAGAATCAGGTTGATAAGCATATCATAATGGCGCGGAAAATAGGTCTGGGCTTTTTCAGTCAGGGTGTAGATCAGCCGGGGACGCCCTGGGCCGTGGCGTACAGTGTCGGTTTCCACCAACCCGCTGACTTGCAGATGGGCCAGATGTTCGCGTACAGCAGTTGTGCTAACGCCAAGCACCTGCTCAAGCTCCTTGATGGTGGCCTGACCGTGCCGTTTGATATATTGTAGGATGATACCCGCAGGGCTGGATGAACGGAACCCGATAACTTCCATGCTACAACTCCTTACGCTTCTACACTGGAGTATAGCAGTTACCGGGTGTTTTGTCAAAAAAACAGCAAAAACTGTTAAAAACCGTTTACTCGTTCAGGTCTACCGGGCGTGGCGGCATCCATGGCGATTTACCCGCAATGCCGGTTGCGCGGGTACCTGTGGTGCTGGTACGTTCTTCGCCGCTCTCCTCCTGTCCGGGCGCAAGGCCAATACTCGGCCCTTCGGCATCGTCGGGCTTGCGGCGGCGTTGGCGTGCCTCAGCAGCCCGCAACCGCTCCGACAGATCGAGCAGTTCGGGGGCTGGCTCATAATAAAATTCGAGCGCCTCGCCATATTGTACCGACCCGGTCGCCACCACCAGCACCCGGCTCCCATGCGGAATGCCGCCCGATGCCAGCAGGTCGGCGAGGTTGGCATCCAGCTCTTTGAGCAGGCGCTGCCGCAACGGACGCGCCCCAAACCGGGCATCGAAGCCCTGCTGCAAAAAGTACTCACGCGCCTCCGAGGTCAGTTCTACCTGCAAGCCATAACGCAGATATTGCTGATTACTTTCAAGCAGCATGCGGTCGAGCACCTGACCAAGCGCATCGCTGGCTAGCGGGCGAAACGCAATGATCTCATCAAGCCGATTAATCCATTCGGGCGTGAACACTTTTTGCAGCGCCTCGAAGCCAATCTGATAGATCTGCTTGCCGGTCGCCTCAACATCCTGGTTAGGCGTGCGGAAACCAATCACCCGCTTACCCAGAAAGTCGATCATTTCCTGCGCGCCCACATTGCTGGTAAAGATGACGATGCTGTTGCGGAACGACACGCGCCGCCCGCCGTTCAGTAGCAGCAATTCGCCGTCCTCCATCACCTGGAGCAGTAGGTTCCACAGTTCCGAGGTACCCTTTTCAATTTCATCAAAGAGCACCACACTGTTAGGTTGCTCAATAATCTCCGGATCGAGCATGGGTTTCTGGTCGCGCCCGATATAGGAGGGTGGCGCACCCACCAGCGCCGACACCTCGTGACCTTTGCTGAACAGCGAACAGTCTATTTTCAGAAAGGCCTCGCGGCTATCGGCCCGCAGCAACCGCGCCAGACAGCGGGCCGTCTCGGTTTTGCCCACCCCCGTGGGGCCGAGAAACAGGAGACAGGCCAGCGGGCGGTGCTGGTTGCCTGCCGAGAAGCCAAAGCGGGCACGGTTGAGCGTTCGCATCACCGCTTCGATGGCCCGCTCCTGCCCGAAGATCTGTTCGCGCAGACGACGCTCAATCGCATCGAGAATGTTCTTGTCACCACGTTCAGCTTTAACAAAGCTCGCGCTAATGGTATGATCATCGGGTTGCGACATGTCGGACACTCCTCTGCTGCAATGAATCAACGAAGCCGGGTTACAATGGTAAAGATAGCAATCCCACCAAACACCAGCAAGCCAAGGTTGGGAAAGCCCCACAAGATCAGGGTGAGTATGCCCAGCGGCGCAAAGCCCGCTGCCATCGCCAGCCCTGCCGTCAGTTGCATCGGGCGGCCCCGCTTGGCCTGGGTTATCCGGTCGGTCAGGCGCACAAAAAGCTCGCCATAAATCGGTGCCAGGATGAACGATAGGAAGATGGCAAACGGCAGTTGCAGGCTCAGCCAGCTTCCCAGCAGGCCCGCCACCAGTGCCAGCACCCCTGTACTAACCAGATTGGTCGGGGTCACCTTATAGTTGCGGGGGCGTCGTTCCTGGGCACATTCCGGGCAAAGCTGCCCCACAAAGGCAGGCCGCACACACTCGGTACAGATCGGGCGACCGCACTGCACACAGTTCAGGCCCGTTTCGCGAGACGGATGGCGATAGCAATACTGCACTGCTGTTTCGGCAGTCGCCGCATCGTCTGATGGGTAGATCTCATCGGGAGCCGTCTGGGGTCCCGGTGCAACGCGGGCCAGTTTGGGGGCCAGCAGTTCGCCCGCCGCAATACGGCGTTCGACCTCGGCAAGCTGTTCCTGGGCCGTGCTATTCTCTGGCTCAATTGCCAGAACCCGCTGTAAAAATTCACGCTTTTCAAGATAGGAACGCACCGCATAAGCCATCCCCAGCCAGCCCTCGATATTGTCGGGGGCCAGTTCGGTTACCCGCCGGAACTGCTTGCTTGCGGCGTAGGCATCGCCGGCCTGGAGCGCTTTTCGTCCTTCTTCGAGTAATGTGTCAATAGTAAGTGTTTCAGTTGTTGTATTTGTCATTGTGGCTGATGTCCTTCTTAACATAGGCCCTTTTATTATATAGAATAATGGCACACTTTCAAACTTTATAAATGAGCTTTTGTTAAGCAGACAGCAGAACCGTCGCTTTTAGATCTTCTCGTTCCGCTTGATGCGCTCGAAGAGTTCGGTGGTTTCGGGCAGTGGTTCAATGCCAAGTTCATCATTGAGCGCCTGCTCACAGCGGGCGTAGGTACGCAGAGCCTGCGACCGACTGCCGCTCTGCACATAGGCCCGCATCAACACCTGATAGGCCTCCTCATAACAGCGGTCGCGCCGCAGCACCAGTTCACACAGTTCAATCGCCTGCTGCACTTCGCCACGCCGCGCAAGCTGATCGGCCAGCATGGTGGTGGTTGCCAGAAAGCGTGCCAGCAACCGTTCGCGCTCTTCCAGTGTCCACGAGTCATAGAGCGACTCAGCCAGATAATCGCCCCGATACAGCGTCACCGCAATCTGCCGATTCCGCATCAGAAAGTGCTCATCGCCCTGGAACACGTTGGTAGTACGCAATTCAAACTCATCAACGTCAATCCAGCAGCCATACGAGGGGGCAAAGCTATAGGCCAACCCCTGCCGCCGCACAAAGAAGGGCATCGTGCGTGGCGGGCGTATCGGCTCAAGCGCCGCATTCAGTGCGTTGAGCGTCACTTTAAACTGTCGTTCGGCGGCATCGAGGTCGCTGTCGGGCCACAGCCACAGACAGATTTGCTCACGCTGGAGCCACTGGCCCCGGTAAGTCAGCAGCAGTTGCAACAACTGGCGGGCCTTCTCGCGCTGCCACTCGCGCCCTTGGACTTCGTGCATACCGCGCCACACCCGGAAGCTGCCAAGCATCTGTACCCGCAAGGTGTAACCAGGGTGATAGTCGTCTACCATATCGTCGCCCGCCACCGACGGGAACGCCTGCCGCAGCAATTGATGGGCATACGTGACGTGCTGCGGCAACTGCTCGCCCCGCAACAGCAGCGGTATCAACATCGCCAGATCACGCGGACCAAAGAGCGTATTGGCCGTCAATAAGCCCTCGTAGCCATGCTGATGGGCCAGTTCGAGCAACACGCCCACAGCGGCATCAAGCTGTTCGATATCGCCCTGATGCAAATACCAGAGCGCCTGCCACAACGCCACCACTGCCTGCCCGTAGCTGTCGCGGCCCTTCGAGAAGCGCTCCTGAGCATGGGCTAGCCATGTAGGAGCACGCGAGTCAAACGAGGCTACCGCCGCACTGCCCAGTGCCAGCCAGACCAGCGCCGTAATCCACTCGTCGCCAGCCTGCTCCAGAATCTCAAGCGCTTCGCTGGCAGTCGCTTCGGCATTGCCGAGGTCGCCGCTGTGCCCGTGCAACAATATCATCCCCATCAGCGCCTCAACTCTGGTGCGCCGTACCCCGCTGGTCTGGATCATTTCGAGCGCCTGCTGATAGTGACGACGAGCCGCGACCGCATCCAGCGGCGTTATAATCTGATAGGCATGGCCCACCCGTATATGGGCAATCGCCTCGGTAAAGGTGGTACCGCTCTGCTGTGCTTCAAGCAGACCTCGCCGCGCCGTTGCCAGGGCGCGTGCATCTTTGCCAAGCAGCGAGTAGACAAACGCCAGCAGCAGCGAGGGTTCGCGGTGGGCGAGGATAGCTGGCTGCTGCTCTGGCACCCCTGCCGACTCGGTCAGACCGGCTTCGAGTTGGCGCAGCGATTCGTGCAGGCGACCGCTCCGCAGCAACAGACGCGGTAACAGCATCGGCACCAGCGACGGAATTGCTTCAAACGCTACGCCGTTCTCCTGCGCCACCTGCGCCAGATGACGGGCGCGGCTTTCCAGTTCCAGCGCAACATCGGCCCGCCCCAAGTTGGCCCAGTTTTCGGCCTGCAACAACAGCAGTTCGATCCGTTCGGTGTAGCGGTCTTCCGAGAGTAGGGTCAGGGCGCGGTCGAGCAGTTCCACCGCCGGGGCAGGCTGCACCGTATCAAGATAGACCTCGGCCTGCCCACGCAGCACCCGCACCTGCAAATCAACATCGCCGTGCTGACGAGCGGCACTTTCGGCCTCGCGGTAGAGCCGCAATGCCTGTTCAAAGTGCCCCTGCTGACGGGTGGCGGCGGCCCGCGCTTCAAGCAGTGCTGGCATGTGGCGGTAACTTTCAGGCAAGCGCATAATCCAGCTTAACACCTGCCCGGAACGGCCTTGCTGCAACCACGCCCCAGTCACCTGTGCCAGCAAATCGGCGGCCTGTGCCATTGCGCTCACAGCAAAGAGATGATACAGCGCCTCGTTGTACATTTCGCGCTGCTGGTAGTAGCGGGCAGCGCGGGCGTGCGTGTCGTGGTAGGAGGGTAGAAAGCGGCTCGCCTGTCGGCGCAGGAAGCTATGAAACAGTGGTTGATAGTTCATCTGGCCTGGCATCTCTTCCGAGGTTGGCTCCAGGAAGATGTCACGCCGCTCCACCTCGCTATACCAGCGCTGAGCATCGGGCAGGTTCAGCAGGTTGCGGCAGGCTTCGAGGTCGATCCAGCGCAGAGCAGCAGTATGCAGCAAAAATTCGCGCACAGGCTCCGGCTGCACATTCAGTACCTCACGCTGAAAATACTCATCGAGCAATGCCATCAAATGGTTGAGCGATGAGCGCACGGTTGGCGGCAGCACCGCAGGCGATAACCCATCGGAGACTGCATCCAGTATAGCCTGTTCGGTGTGATCGGTACGGGCTGTCGCAGTCGCCACATACATAGTACGGTTGGAGGCGAGCAGTTGCAGTGCCAGCGGCAGGCCACGACAGTAGGCCGTCAGGTTGGCAAGGTCTGCCGCGCCCTGCTCGTAGCGAATGAGTGGATGATCGTAGAGTGCAAAGAGATCGCGCGTTTCGGAGGCAGTCAGCGCAAGGTGCGTCTGGGTAACTTGAAAGACTTCGCCGCGTGCCCGCAGCACTGGAAACATACGCAGCGTGGGGCTGTAGCGCGTTGCCAGCACAACGTGCAAGGTGCGCGGCTGAGCATCTAGAAAGCGCTCTATGATGCTGCGAAGAGCGGGGTGCTCATCGGCCTCGTGGTAGTCATCCAGAATTAGCAGCGCATCGCGCCGCAAGCCAGTTGCCAGGGTATTGAGCACATTATCAAGGATCGCATCGGGCGTACTGCCGCTCATCACATAATCGGGCAGGCTGTGTGCCGTCGGCAGGAGCAAGGTAGGCTGATCTTGGCCCGTCACCAACCATTGACAGGCGGCGGCAAGGTGCTGCACTAGCGAGAGCGGGGTATCATCTTCTGCCATGCGACACCACGCGGCAGGTTTGCCCAGTTGCGTCAGCAAGTCGGCCAGCGCAATCGTCTTGCCACTGCCCGCCGGGGCGACCAGCATGGTCAAGGGATAATCGGCAATCCGTGCCAGCAGCGTGGTGAGGCGTGCCCGTGGCAACAAATGTGCCTGACGCGGCGGCGGAGAAAAGCGAGTTTTAAGTAATTGCTGTGCCGACACTGACATATTCATATGGATTGAACTCTTTTGTAACTAGCGAACGTACCATAGCGATGAACGCTCAAGCACGTACCAATATTATTTTGATGGGACGTTGCAGCAAAGCTACTGAATAGCTACGACGTTGTAGCACTTTCGGACTCTATCCTAACAGGGTATGAGGATAGATTGTGTAGGGTTCGTCTGTGCATAATGAATATAATTGGAGGAATTTGCGTTATGACTACAGTTGACAACAAGCTTCAGGAGCAGATGCAGAAGCAGTTCAACGATGCTCAGGACATGACCGTGAACTCGCTCAACACCTGGAACGAACTGCTGGCAACCACCACCGATATGGCCTTTGATGTAGTGCTGAAGAACTGGAACTACAGCCGCAGCCTGCGCCAGTCGGCAGATCAGGCTATCGAAGATGCCATCAAGACCCAGCACCGTCTGAACAACGAGATGATGCAGGTATGGCGCGGCTACACCAGCAGTGTCCAGGACATCGTCGCCAAGTCGCTGGAAACCAAGTAAGCCGGTTTATCATAGGACTTGCGCCGGGGGCAGCCATTGCCCCCGGTTGGATGGTACCGCTGCGGTCTGCTGCGGTTGCTACCCTGTAAAAGTACGGAGAGACTGCAGCCTACAGCCGCTCGAAGATAGCGGCGATACCCTGCCCACCACCGATACACATGGTGACCAGTGCATAGCGGCCAGCGATGCGCTCAAGCTCGTTCAGCGCCTTTACCACAAGCATTGCACCGGTTGCGCCAATTGGGTGCCCAATTGAAATGCCGCTGCCGTTCGGGTTGGTCTTGTCTTCGGGCATTTCCAGCTCGCGCATAACGGCCAGCGCCTGCGCCGCAAATGCCTCGTTCAGTTCGATGACATCCATATCGGCGACTGTCAGACCCGCCCGCTCCATTGCATTCCGTACTGCCGGAACCGGGCCAATGCCCATGTACTTGGGATCGACCCCAGCAAAGCCATAGGCTACCAGCCGACCCATCACCTTGAGGCCCTGATCTTCGGCCTTCTTGCGCTCCATCAGCACCAGCGCAGCGGCGGCATCGTTCACCCCCGAAGCGTTGCCCGCCGTCACGGTGCCCGCTTTGTCGAAGACCGGGCGCAACTTTGCCATACCTTCGACCGTGGCATCGAGCCGCACAAACTCATCGGTATCAAACAGCCGGACGGTCTTCTTTTCTGCGATTTCGACCGGCATAATCTGCGACTTGAAGTAGCCCTGCTCGATGGCGTGTGCCGCTCGCTTGTGGCTCTCCACCGACAGCGCATCCTGGTCTTCGCGGCTAACTTCCCACTTCTTTGCCACATTCTCGGCGGTGATACCCATATGGCAATCATCGAAGGGGTCGGACAGTGCGCCCACCATCGCATCAATCACCGTCGCATCGTTCATACGCGCCCCCCAGCGCAGGCTGGGCATCCAGTACTGGCTGCGGCTCATCACCTCGGCCCCACCGGCAATCGCGGTATCCACATCGCCCACCATAATCAGTTGAGATGCCGACACGACCGCCTGTAGACCGCTGCCACACAGCCGATTGAGGGTAAAGGCGGGGGTGTTTTCCGACAGGCCACCGCGCACCGCCGCATAACGCGCCAGGTAGTGATCGTGTACGTCGGTGTGGATCACGTTTCCGAACACAGCGTGCTGCACGGTTTCCGGCGCGATGCCGGCCCGCGCTACCGCTTCTTTCACCACCATCGCCGCCAGTTCCGAAGCGGGGAAGTCCTTCAGGCTTCCGCCATATTTTCCAACAGCAGTACGAACCCCGCTGACAACGACAACCTCATGTCCGTTTTCCATTGTGGGTACTCCTCCCTCCCTGCAAGATGCAACTCCCATTGTCGCATATATTTCACGCGCCTCACGTTCGGCATTCCGTAACAAGCGTCCTGATTCCATCGAGTACATGCATCGTGTCATGCACCCATTCGAGCGATCAAGCCCGTTCCGACCAATACTACAGGCGCAAAATACCACCGCTCACCGAGATTACCTGTCCGGTGATAAAGCTCGACTCATCGGAAGCCAGGAACAGGTAGGCATTCGCAATATCTTCCGGTGTTCCCAGGCGGCGCAGTGGTGTCTTGCCCCTGATATCGTCCAGCACTTTTTCGGGCACGGTTTCCAGCATCGGTGTCATGGTGAAGCCGGGCGCGATAGCATTGACACGCACGCCCTTCGGCCCCAGTTCAATCGCCCATGTCAGGGTCATCGCAATCACACCGCCCTTGGTAGCGGCATAGTTGCTCTGTCCGAAGTTGCCATACAAACCAGTGATAGAGCTAGCATTGGCAATCGAACCGCTGCCCTGCTCGGCCATAATGGTGGCAGCCGCCTTGCCGCACAACCACACGCCCTTCAAGTTCACATTGATCACGGCATCCCACTGGTCTTCAGACATCTTTTGCAGACGTGCATCCTTGGTGATACCAGCATTGTTGACCAGCACATCAAGGCGACTGCCCCAATCCATGGTCGCCTTAATCATCGCATCAACCGACTCAGAACTGGCGACATTCAGCTGAACAGGGAGCGCCTGCCCGCCGCTTGACGTAATTTCTTCTGCCACTGATTGGATCGTCTGGTCATTGATATCTGCGACAACAACTTTTGCCCCTTCACGGGCAAACGTAAGGGCGGTAGCACGACCGATGCCCTGGCCTGCACCAGTGACGATAGCAACCTTATCTTGCAAACGCATGCTCAAAACTCCTTTGTTTGCTCAACTGATACGGAACACCTTAGGATTATGTCCCATATCATACCATGCAATTGCAGTGGCAATTGCACAGATCTTTAACTCTACGTTGAGAATTTCACCATCAAGACGGGCTATCAAAGGTTTCAAGTGCGTTAAAGCACGGTGGCGGTAGGAGGTGAGGGTTCCCGCGATGGTAACACACCAGCAGGGAGGCCGTCGAAGCCCCCCTGCTGGTAAGATTATGGAATTGTGTGCTGCACACAGCGCGGTATCAGGCGCTCTTCCCATTCGTCTGAAAGTCGCGAATGAGCGTGAGCAACTGCTCGGCCTTTGCATCCAGTGCCTGCACCGAAGAAGTGAGATTGTCTGCGGGTGCGGCAGGCGCGGCAGGCAGCGCTCCCGCACGTTGCTCGCTCAGGAGTTGCACAATCTGCTCAAGCTTGCCCTCCAGCGACTGAATGCGCTGATCGAGATCGCCAAACTGACTTGCGCGTTGTTGCACCATGGCCTCGGTGCGGCTCGACAGTTCGCGCAGTTGCGTCTGGAGTTCACCCGGTTGGCCTGCACCGTGCGTCCCCAGGCGGCCCTTCGATATCTGCTCGTGGAGCAACTGCCGCACCTGATCGGTCTGTACTACCAATTCATCCAGCCGTGTTTCAATCTGGAGCACCCGCTGGGTAAAGCGCACCATTTCATCCCGCGAAGGGAGACTCAAACTTGCCAACCAGAAATCCATATACTGCTCCATCATGCGTCGCAGTGGAGTGGAAGATGTGAGGTAACTATCAAGGTACACAGCAAGCGATTGCGTGAAGGTGTCCGTATTAAACATCTCGGCTACCATCTTGCCCCAGAGATCAATATTGGCTTCGTACATCGACCGCCACACTTCAAAGGAATCGGTGGGGGTAAATGCTGCCTTTTCATGTTCGTGTTGGGTCATACTAGATCCTCTTCATTTATACCGCCTGGTGCAGACCCCGGTAGCTGCCTGCGTGGAGCCACTGCGACCATACACCATCCAATGCTACTATCCCTATCTTGATGCTAGAACGGGTAGTTACAACATGGTTACATATTAGAAAACAATTTTGCGTCGCCGCATACGAATATTTTGCAGGATACCAATAGCCAGCAGGGTAGTGATAGTGAAGCTGCCCCCGTAGGAGATAAACGGCAGCGGCAGGCCCGTGACGGGGAGGATACTCACCGCCATACCGATATTGATAATCGTGTGGCTGATCAGCATGCCAAACACCCCCAGCGCAATCAACTGTCCAAACGTATCGCGGGCATCTTCGGCCACCGACAGCACCAACCAGAGCAAGATCGTGAGGAAACCCAACACCACCAGCGCCCCGATAAAGCCCATTTCTTCGCCAATGACCGTAAAGATAAAGTCGGAGTATTGTACTGGTACCAGGTTGTTCTGGCTGAACACACCCCGTGTCAGGCCCGCGCCAAGGAGTCCGCCGGCGGCGATGGCCTTCAGCGACTGGATCACATTGTAGCCGTCGTTTGGGTCCACCAGGATCGGGTCGGTGAGCAGCCAGTAGAAGGTAAGGAAACGTGATTTTTGCTCCTCGTCCAGCACGTGTTGCCACCCCAGCACCATGGTCGGTACGGCCAGTACTGCCAGCACCGCCAGATGATACCAGCGGATGCCTGCCCCCCACGCCATCGTAAGCCAGATACAGATAAACACAAGGCCCGTGCCAAAGTCGGGTTGTGCCAGAATAAGCAGGATTGGAATACCTGCCAGCACCAGCGCCCCGAGTTGGGTGAGCCAGTGGTTGCGTGTTTCTTCAAAGTGCGACCAGTATGCAGCCAGCACCATAATCAGCGCAATTTTGGCAAACTCAGAAGGTTGGAAGGTGCGGGTGCCCAGTGCAATCCAGCTTTGTGCGCCCTCGCTAATCGTGCCAAGTAGATGCACCAGCGCCAGCACGCCAATCGTCAGCAGGTAAAGCGGCAGTGTCAGGCTCGAAAGCAAGCGATAATCAAACAGGGTTACTACAACCATCCCGATCAGGCCAACAAGGATATTGATCATATGACGCGGAAAGAGGATACTAAGTGGCGTCCCGAATGCTGTAACAGCATTGAGCGTAGCGCTGTAGACACTGATCAAGCTGATGCTGAGCAGGATCAGCACACAGCCAAGCAGGAAAAAATTATATTCACGCCAGATGCGACCATCCACAGACATTCCCTTGCATACTCGAACCATCCAGTTGCCATCATTATACGCGCAATTATGACAGGTTCTGGATGGTATGGGGCAGGGTGTCTGCTGACAGTCTGGTTACACTTCGACCAGCAACCCGGCAATGTAGTTGAGCGTGGCGCGGCGGCCCTGTGGGTGTAACTGCCGCCAGAGCACGAGCAACTTTTCTTCATCACTTGAAAGCGTTAGTTCGGTACGTTGCAGCGGTGTATTGTCATCGAAGACGTGTTCTAGAACGCTGGCGGCATACGCAGCCGGCTCGTGCGCATTGGTATATTCCGGGTCTTCTTCTGCGAAGGGCAACGTCTCGCCGCCGGCCTGAATGGTATGGTTAGCAACCAGCACTTTTGCCAGTTCCAGTGGATCAACATGCAACGTCTGCGACAGGCGCTGCGCCTGATCAGCATCGGGCAATGTCTGCCCTGCCAGATAGTTGCGTAAGGCTCCATCACTGATCTGCGTCTCGCGGGTGAGCCGTGCCCGCGAAAACTGTCCGTTCATATGGTCGCGCAGCCAATCGGCAAAGTAGGATGCAGAAGTTGGTTGCAATTCGTTGCGCCGTCGTACTTCGTCCACGGTCATGTGTAATGCACTGGCCAGCAGGCTCAGTGTTTTGCCGCGTGGACGCTGAGTTTGCCCGGTAATAAACTGACGAAGTGATAATGCACCAATACCAAGTTGCTTGGCAAAGTTGCTCAGGGCCATATTTTGCGACATCGCAGCATAAAACAGCAACACCGAGAGCGGTAGATCATCCGGCAGTGGTTCCGGAAGCACTATTGAAGGTGCTTCACTCATCGACCCATTCTCCTTGCATCTCGTACAGACTGTGGTAAACCATACATCCTTCGCGCACCTGTGGTCTTCCTGGATTTTGGGGAACATGAAGAATGTGCATAACCACCCGATTCTCCATAGAAACCTATAATTAACAAAAAGTATACGGCTTCTCTTTCATACTGTCAAGCCGATTTCTTGTCTTTTGATAGGTTTTTCTCGTATAAAACCACAGGAATAGTAACCACGCACGTTGCTATTTTTGTGTTTGGGACAAATGCAGAACCGAATCATCGGTGCATCAGCACAAACAACCCCCGCAGTGCATGGGGGCATATACAACAAACCACCAGACAGGAGCACTCACGGCGCAATAGAGGAGGAGTATGGTACAATAGATTAGTATGATCGGTGAAAAATGGGCACGGTGAAAAATGTCGTACGCGCCCAAATTGCCTGCGCGGAGTGTTACACAGTCGACTGGTGTTTCATATCGTGAGCATCCTGTACAGAAGCCGGAAGGTTGCAACCCATGAATGAGCAAACTGCACGCCAGGAGCATCATAGCTGGGAAGACTTGTCTCCCGAAGAAGTGCTGGCAAAACTGGTGTACGAACTGTACAACCCGGTAAGTATGCTGGGCACCCAGTTCGACCGCTTAATATCGGAAGAAGAACTGCTGACCGAAGACGAGTATGATGCTATCTTCGAGCAGATGCAAACGGCAATCCGCCAGCTTAGCCGCACGGTGGTCAGCCTGAAGCGCTACGTGTCGGGCACTGCGCCACTTTCTATTGACGAAGCACCACCCGACCCGGCGCGGGAAGAACCATCCTGAGAGACGGGACGGTCTGCCACCCATACACACGCCATGCGCTAGAATCCTGATACAGGATGGATGTTTTTATACGGATTGTTTTGTACTGCCGCTTCCCGAAGGGCACCGCTTCCCGATGAGCAAATATGCCCGCCTGCGCGAGCGGGTGGTTGCGACTGGTCTGGTGCCACCTGAACGGGTGCGGGTGCCGCCTGCC
>JAAUSQ010000304.1 GCA_012033195.1 Chloroflexaceae bacterium | reverse complement strand
CGATAGCGTGCTTGCTGCGCCTCGGTCAGCGCAAACCGTACCACCAGCGTTTGCACAATGGCTTGCCGTACGGCTCCATCCCCTCGGCGCGACCCTCGGCGCGGCCCTCGGCGCGACCCTCGGCGCGACCCTGCTCCCGCAGCTTCCGCATCATCGGCGTTTCGGGCAGGCCATAGTCGCGGGTGATAATGTGCTCTGCCATTGCTGCAATCTCCTCATCGGTGCATAGTAGTAGAAACTCGGTTAACAAACGCTCGCGCTGTTCGCCGCTGGTGCCCTGTACCAACTGGGCGAGTGCTTGCGGTACAACCTCCTCAGGTCGCTCGATACGGGTCTGACCGATTAAGGCCAGCAACGCAGGTCGATTGAGTGCCAGCAACGCCGCAGCATCGAGTTGCCACAGCCGTATCACCTGGTAGTTCCATGCCACCCATGGCTGCCCCTTCGCGTTGAGCAAGGTGTGCTGGCCGGTATCGTGAACACCTGCCCCACCCAGATACAGTACCGCGCTGTGGGTGGGTATGTTGCGGTAGGTCAGCGCCAGACGGGTAGTGTACTCCAGCATACGGAGTGGCATTGGGCGGTTGCTCCCTGGCCCCTGAAACTCCAGATGCAACATCACCTCGCGCCCATCGGCAAGCGTGACAAACAACACCTGATCGGTATCAATCGGGTCGGGCATGGCGGTCAGTTCGCCCTGCCGTGTCGTCACTGATACAACCGATGCATCGAGCAGCCACGCTGCAAAGTCCAATTGTGCCAGCGTGACCAGTCGTTTGATCGGGTGATCAGTTGCTGCCATTACGCGCCCTGCCGCATTCCCAGGACAAACATTTGTCCTGCCAATAGTATAGCATAGCTGGTACCCTTTGAGCGAACCATGCCCCTCGCACCTTGCGCCTCCCGCATGAGCAGGGTATAATCCCAGTGTTGTTGTACGTTGTAGACCTGATGATACACGGGTACCCGATGAGTTCAGATCCAGCACCGCTTTCGGCGACGGCCTCCCCCAACGAAACAACGATCCCATTGTTGCTGGCAACCGGCTATCTGGCGGCGCTGACAACTGCCGAACTGCTGACAACCTTTGTTGATGCCCAGCTTGGCCTGCTCTCTCACGCCATCCTGCTAACCCTGCTGATACTGCTGGCGGCCCGCTGGTGGCACCACCCGATGCACCGCATGCTGCTCTGTATGATCTTCGGCCCGCTCATCCGCATTATTAGCCTGTCGTTGCCGCTGGCCCCCTTCGATTTTATCTACTGGCTGCTTATCACCAGCATTCCGCTTTTTGCAACCGCAGTTATGGGCATTCGGCTGCTTGAACTGACCGCCGACAATGTTGGCTGGAATCTGGGACGCGGACGGCACGGGTTGCTGCGTGAGGGTGCCATCGCGCTGACTGGTGTGCCGCTTGGGTATCTTGAATACTCAATCCTGCAACCTGAGCCAATCATTCCGCAGGTATCGCTGGTTTATATCGTGGTGCCCTTCCTGATTATTCTGATTAGCACGGGCTTGATGGAAGAGCTTGTCTTCCGAGGGATAATGCAGCACACCGTCAACGAGGTGCTCGGCAAAACTGCCAGCATTGTGCTGGTTGCGCTGATCTTTGCAGTGCTGCACATTGGGTACAAGTCGCTGATCGACTTTGCCTTTGTGCTGACGGTGGGGTTGCTGTATGGCTGGTTCGTTTCGCGCACCGGCAGCATCCTCGGCGTGACGATTTCGCACGGCCTTATCAATACAATGCTGTTTGTCATCCTGCCTGCGCTCAATCAGGTAATCCTGTTTTAGCCTTTTTCCTCACACATCCAGGCGGAACAGATCCGTAAAGACCGCCTGCTCCGACGGACAGCGTGATGGGTCGGGGCTGTCGTAGGCCACCAGCAAGCCCTGCTGCCCCAGTGCCGACATCAGTGCAAGGCCCTCGGCGTGGTCGGTGCCGATGGTAAACGGCAGATGAAAGAGCGTCTCCAGTCGTTCGGCATCCTGAGGGGTGATGCTGTCTTCGTCCAGGCTCAGGGCATCGTACAGGCGGAAGATGTCCATCGTCCCCTCCAGATCCATCGTCGGGCCAGCCAGAATAATCAGATCGTCTTCGTAGAAGCACAACTCACGCACGCCCAGACCGCTCAGGTCGAGGAAGTGCTTACGGTAGGGTTGTCCATCTTTGCCAATCGGCTCAAGCGTGAGCATGCCGTCGTGCGCCTGTGATACCACACATTCCAGGATAATGGCCCACTTTGCCAGCACTGGCCCCCGCAGACCTAGAAAAAGCCGATTGCCGCGTACCGCCAGCCCTTCAATATCGAGGCCGTTTTCTTTGTTTGGAATGGACATAAACGGTGCCATGTGTGCGTCGTTGTGTAGCGCTTCCAGCAAGACATTACTGCCGTTGCTGTGTTGCAAAGCCGCCGCCTGCAAGGTCTGGTCGGGTTGTTCGGGGTGCACACAGGAGGGTATAAGTTCGCCATTCAGCACCGGAATGCGGGCCAGCGTGTAGCGGTTTGGTTCGGGGCGTACCACGCTTAGCCGCTCAATATCGGCGGCAGGGCTTTTGCCTTTGGGCTTTTTGCGCTTGATGCTGTGTGAACCAGTCACCCACAGATACCCATCGGCATAGTCCATACCTTCGATATCAACCTCGCCATCGTCACCGGGCAGGCGCACAAAGTCGCCCAGATAAAACGAGCGCCGTGCCCCATACACGTTTGGCTCTAGCAATGACAAACGCTCAACCGTTTGCAATTCGTCGGAACCAACCCAGAGGCTCCCGTCTGGCGTCAGGGTGATTGCCGAAAGCTCACCATGCACATCTGCATCGCTGGTATCAAACCGTAGCAGGATACGGGTTAGTAAGAAGGGGGTACGCATGACAGGCTCCTTTCGCTGCCTAGTGTGGGTGCAGTGCCAACAAACAAAACGAGGCATAGCACGGTGCTACACCTCGGTACAGTTCGGCTGTATTATCGGGCGGGGGCCAGTAACTTATTTGAGAACTTCAAATATCTTGAAGGCGGCAATCATCAGGAACGACAGAAACAGCGGCACAATAGCCATATCCAGTGCTTTGCTCATCGTCGGCGACCACGAGCTTTTGACATTAGAGATGATTTCTTTCTGGACCATAAAGATGCACAGTGCCACAATAGCGATAAAGCTCAGCGACACGCCAAGCACCCCTGCCGTTGCAGTTGCGGTTGTCACGGTTGTCACCGTCGAAGTTGTCACGGTTGATACCATCGTCCTCTTGCCCCCTGCCTGGAATGAACTTCATCAGTGCAATTAGCCTATTTAGTATAACATGGACACGTACGACAACGCAATCAGAGAAAAGTAATGCGCTTGTAATCTTTAATTCCAGGCAAAAAAAGACCCGCCATGCCTTCTTGAAAGGTTAGAGCGAGCCGTTCATTCACGATAGAATGTATGATAACTGCTCAAATAGCCGTGCTATTTTTCTATCAATTTTTTTACAAAAGTAGCGATCATCTGTCCAGATGCTTCTTCAGGTTGCTGAGCAGGGCATCAATATCACGCTCGTTCTGCATAGAGATCAGCGGCTTTGCCAGCATGCCCAGCACATTGCCCGGTATATCATAATCGCTCTGGAACGTCACGCGGGTGCCTGTGCCTTCCGGCGCAAACAGGAATGTCACCACCGATTCCATCGGCCCTGTATTTTTGTTGACAATGCGCTGATTGGGCACATATTCGGTAACCGTGCTGGTACCTTCAAGTGAGAAGCCGGCCATCTTGTACACCCAGCGGAAGTTGTGTCCGCCACCAGCGGCGGGTTGCACATCCTTGATTTCCACCATGTTGGGCCAGATGTCAATCAGGTTAACGGGAATATCGATGAACGTAAACACCTCTTCGATGGGTCGCTGAACCACAACGCTCTTCTCGACGTGAAGCATCGCTCCCTCCTGTGCATACTCGTTCGCATAGCCAGATGCTATACTGCTTTTGTATAGTACCACGACCTGCCATGTACACGCTACAACAAGCCCCGCGATTGGCACCAATTCGCGGTCCAGGCTTGACAAGCGCCTGCCGCATCGTTAAGATAAAACGGCACTGCTTGCACTGCGTAGCAAGGGCTGGAGTGTATGAGCCAATATACCCCGGCCAGATAGTTACTGAACATGAAGCGACCAGACACAACGTGTTGTTCCCTTGCACTGCTGGCAGTCCTGGCCGTACTGCTGTCTCTTACCGATCATCCAACCTTTCGCACGCCAGCGCCAGTACACGCCCAGACAGCGACCACCACGCTTTTTTTGCCATTGGTAGTGCGGCCCACGCAACCTGCTACGCTGTCGCTCCAAGCGGCACCACGCAGCATCCTTGCCAACAACACCAGCCCATCGACGCTGACGGCTCGCGCCCTTGATGCCGCAGGCTGCCGACCCCCAATAAAGAGGTGCGCTTTATGGTGGATGTCGGCACCTTCGACAATAACCGCGCCACCTACAGCGTCCGTACCGATAGCAACGGCATCGCAACGGCCCAGTTGCGGGCACCCTTTAATAGCACTACCCTGGTAACGGCAACCGTGCAGGCAAGCCTGGCCCGCTTCGACCAGCCAGTACTCGCCGAGCAGGTCGAGGTTGTGTTTGTGCCAGTGCAGGTGGGCGATATCACCGTCGATCTGGAAATAACAGCGGCCCAACTCCCGGCCAATGGTAGCAGCACTACTGCTGTTTCGGTCAGTGTACGCACCGATGCAGGCCAACCCCTGCCCGGTGTGCCTGTTGAACTGACAACCACACGCGGCACCTTTGACGCGGGCACTGCTACAACGACTATCGAAACAGATGCAACTGGCACGGCTCGTGCAATGTTGCGTTCTGCGCTGGGGCAGCAGCAGACCAGCGCCACCGTGACGGCACGGGTGGATGCGGGGGGGCAGGTGACGATTGCGGAAGATAGCGTGCTGTTTATTGTGCCCGCTACCGCCGATACCAGCGCACTGCCGCCCGAAATCCGTTCGGATGTACGCGATCAGGCTGTTATTCTGGCGCAGATCCAGGACAGCACCGGCAGCCCTGTTCCGGCTTACCCGGTAGTGGTGACAACCAGTCTGGGACGCTTTGCCAATGCTGCCCAG
>JAAUSQ010000303.1 GCA_012033195.1 Chloroflexaceae bacterium | reverse complement strand
GGTGCGCTCCCGCACGCGCCCTAGCGCGTCGTACGCCTGCGCCGTCGTCACATCCGTGTCGGGGGTGGTCGGGGTGTATGTGCCATCGCTATAATTCTGCACGGTCGCTTCGACCCGACCGAGGGTATCAAAGGTTGATTGGGTCATGTATCCCAGCGCATTGGTCGTGCGATACGCCCGCCCCAGCGCATCATACGCCAGGGTCGTGGGCAGGTTCCGATCTGCCGTGGCCAGGTCGGGCGTAAACGCGGCACACGGGCCGACGGTCGGCGCAATGGGGGTGCCATCCGGAGCGGTACAGTTCTGGATGGTCTGATACGTGCGGCCCAACCCATCGTACTGCTGCACGTGCCAGAACCCACCCGTGTCGCGTTGCCCGCTTGCGCGACCACTGGTATCATAGGCGGTCACGCTGGTCAGGTCGGTATCGGTGCTCCCGGTGGTTTCATTGCCATCGACATAGGTGCGAATAGTGCGCTCAACCCGTCCCAGGGCATCGTATACATAGACTGTCTTGCGATCCCGGTCGGGTTCGGCAGGGTTGAAGACGCCATCCACATAGTTGGCAATGGTATACGCCGTCTGGCCAGCAGGTCCGTACACGGTCACCTGAGTGTGGTTGGTAGCGGTGCCGCCCGTGGCCGGGTCACCATCCTCGTAATTTGTAATCGTTCCCACCGGACGATCCAGTGCATCATACTCGTAGCGGGTAACCCGCTCAAGTGCCGAGCCTACGGTCGTGGTCATTGCCAGGGTATTACCCGTTGGCCCCAGTTCCGTGATATTGATAATGTCTGCATCAGGCTGGTCAGCGTCATAGACCCCATCCTGGTAGTTCTGAATGACCGTATGGAGTTGGTGTAAGCGGTTGGCAACTGAAATATCGACCGAGGACATCCAGGTCACCCGTTGCGCGGTGCCAGCAAACGTCCGGGTCGTGGGGTCAAAGGTGCCATCCAGCAGCCCCGTCTGCGTCGTCCGTTCAAGTTCGCCGTGCCCATTGTAGGTATAGCTGGTGACCACGTTCTGGTCAGGATAGGCCGGATCGTAGGGCGGTGGCACGGTGGGCAGCGTGGCATCGGGAGCAGCCGGGTCAAAGGACGGATCGACAAAGTGCTGGGCGGTCCAGGCCACCTGCCCCTGGGCGTTGTAGCGCGTGACGGTGTAGCGTCCGAAGACATCCCGGCTCCACACCTGGCGACCCAGCGCATCGTAACCGTAGGTGGTGGGAATATCGCGCGATGGTTCGCTGGCGACAAATACCCCATCGACATAGTGCATAATTGTGCGGGCGACCGTACCGTCGGCATTGTACTCGGTGACATCGCGGCGCTCGAAGGGGCTGCCCACGCCGACGGTTACTGCGGTCTGGCGACCCAGAGGGTCGTACTCATACGCGGTGCGGGGTGCGGTGGGGAACGGTTGATCAGCGGCCAGATTCCAGCCCCGGGTGATTGCCAACACGTGCCCGAAAGCATTGGTTTCATACGCCGTGACGACTCCATCGGGCGACTGCTCATAGGCGATCACCCAGCGCTGGTTCTGCTGGGTATAGGTATAGCGGGTGGTCAAGCCCAGCGGGAAGGCCGTAGTGATGCCGGTGGTCTGCCGCAGGAGATTGCCGTGCGCGTCGTACTCCAGTTCGGTGCGGCGTTGGAGCGTATCGGTCATCACGACCGGGCGTTGGCGGTCATCATATTCAACCAGGGTTGTCTCATTGAGCGCATTGGTCACCTGTGTGGGTTGGCCCTGGTCATTGATAACCGCCGTCGTGGCGTTGCCATTGCCATCGATACGTGTACCGGGTGCGTAATTGGTATCGTACCATGCTCCCCGTACGGTGACACCATCGCGTTTCACCCGTAATAGCGTATGATCAACATCATATATATGCTCGGTTACTTCCTGCAAACCATCACGTCCCGTCGTGGTTATCACAGTCAATTGGGCGCGATAGGTGATGGCAAGGTGACGTCCATCCAGCAGGGTCTGACTGATGGCACGACTAGTGGGCAGATAGGGCATTTCATATTCAGTCTGCTCCTCAATCTGCCCTAATGGATTGATAATAGCGGTAAGCAAGTGCTGCTGATAGTGGTACGTCGTACTCCGGCCCATGACATCGCTCACGGCCTCAAGATCAGCCATATTGGTATACGTATAGCGCACCTGTCGCCCCGTATGGTCAGTTACCTGCTCTAATTGAACGCTTGAGCCACCTCTTAGCAACGTTATCTCAGTATACGCAAGGCGGAGATGCCGAGTATTCCCCGTAAGACTGCCAGCGTCCAGTTCCGATGCAGTCAGCGAACCATACCCAGGGTCGTAAATTGTTGTCAGATAGCCCTGGGTGTTATAGTGAAAGAGTAGGGTATGTCCCATATCGTCGCGTTGTGCTTGGAGGCGACCGGTTTGTGCATCATACACGTACGTTGTTTGATGAGGCAACGTATATTCATAGGTCTGGTTGAGGGTATTATAGGTAAGCGTGGCAAACACGCCGGGAACGGGAATAAAGGTGCCGTTCTCCGTTTCAATGAAACGGTGGCGATTCCCCTTGGGAGTTATAACGATGTGGGTGTGAGGCCCTTCCGCGGAGCGGACGAAGGATGTCTGAAATGCATGTTGCCATCCCACCCCTAAGGTAGTCGTAATCAATTGCGTAGATGAGGTGAGGGGATCCGTTTTACGACTGTCGTACGTCCGTGACCACACCAGAGGTAACCCTGGCTGTTGATCCCGCAGATCGACTGCGGTGGTCCAGAGATTGCCGTGACGGCTATTGATAGGGCCGGAACCAGGGACATCTTCATCACAGCGCGGGCATTGTTCAGGCGGGTTGTTCTGGTCTGGTGGGTAGGGTGGTCGGGTAGTTTGGGTATAAATCACCAGTCGAGCCGCGAATTCAGGTGTTCGTCGAAAATCAAAGACTCGGCGATGGGTTGTCCCTGGGCCGTTTGGTTTTATAATCAGGACAATATCGCTCATATGGGTACGCCAACCGGGCGTGCCAATAATTTCGCGTAAGATTGGGGCGATATCGGGCGATTGCACGCGTTGTCGAAACGGCCAGACGGATAGGGGATACCAGTTTATGGTTGCCGTCGTCAGGGTACGGTTATCTTCAGACAAGGGAGCTGCACGAAAGGTTTGAGGTTGTGTGGAAGCATCACCAGCGATCACCAGTGCAATGAACTGATCGATTGGGTCACCTACGGGTTCCAGATATGCTTCAATCACTTCGTCTGCTGATGCAATCGGCACATTTTCAAACCGGAAACCTGCAGTAATGGTCTCTCCATCAGTACAGTGTCCAAAATAAACTTCATTGCTAGCATCACTGGTATCACCTGTGCAACCAGCTTGCACAGGGTAATAAGCATCATTCGCATCGTCTGTAATCGGGATACAGATTGTTCCTTCTGGTGCAGTGAGGCACGGGTTGTTGACGGCAAGGTGAGGATCATTTGGCCCGTATTGATCCGCCATTGCGGTTGGCATTGGGGAGGGTTGCGCTATCGGCGGTGTGGTGGTGGGCAGCACTGGCGGTTGCGTGGCTATGCTGGTCGGCGACGGTGGTGGGGTCGCATCGGTAGCCGAGGCGGTGCGGCGATGTGCCGGAACGAGCGGGAGCCACACCTGCTGCTGCGTATTGGGGACGGCTCCTGCAGCAGTGGGATGTGGTAGGGGCAGTTCGGTTGCCGTCACCGGCAGCGTCGGTGTCAGGGTGGTGGTTGCGGTCACCGGGACGCGCGCCAGCAACTCCTGTTCCCCTTCCCCCGATGCAATCTGGGTACGTTCCTGATACGCTAATCGGGAGGTACCCGACTCCCCACTGTGGGAGGGCAGCGGACTGCCAGCCTGAAGCTGGGGTGGTACGGTTGAACACAAGATGGTGGCGATTAAAAGCAACGTGATGAACGGCGAAACTCGTGTGCTGCGCTTCATAGTAGTCCCTTCCCCGCTCGTGACCATGCTCCCGGTCACGGTAGAAACAGTTGTAGATCTCCCCCGGTCTCCCACCAACCCACCATCGATTACGGCAATGCCGTACAGACGTCAGTGGCCCCCCAGCATGCGAGCGTTGTGTCAGTGCGTCGCGCAATACTGTAGTCGTGCCCTAAACTGAGCATGGTATGGCTGCCAGCTGGCAGCAAACTGACTTGTCCATCTTCATCCCAGCCCCAACAGAAGACCGTTCCGGTCGTGGCGGTGATCGCACAGACATGGGCATCGCCAGCAGCAACGGACTGGAAGGGTGCCGCCGTGTTGTCTGGATGTTCAACACCTAGCCCCTGGCCATGGAAGCGATTGCCCCAACATTGGAGTTTGCGATCCGTGGTGCGAATACCGCACCCAAAATCGCGGCCCAGACTGATCTGCGCGAACGAGACGTCGGGGGGGGAGGTCTGCCCCAACGAATTGCGGCCCCAACAGGCGACAAAGCCTCCTGGACTCAAGCCACAGCTATAATCCTGGCTGGTCTCGATCTGGAGGAAAAGCTGATCTGAGACGGTCGCCCTGGTCGAAGGTGGTGTTACCCCAACAGACAACCAGGTTGTTCGGTCGTTGCGCACACGTGTGGCGGGTGCCAGCACTCACTGTGCGGAAGGGGCCATTCACGACTGAGGGAGCTTGCCCAAAGGTGGTATCCCCCCAACACACCACAGCACCGTCAGTACGCACCGCACAGTTGTGCTTCGCACCGGCACTGACATGGGTATAGGTGCCGTCGGTGGGTGCCGTGCGCTGCCCATAGGTATTGTCGCCCCAACAGCGGACACTTCCATCCGTTTGTATAGCACACAGATGGTGTGCACCAGCACTGAGGGTGGTAGGTTCGATCACCACCGCAGGAGGTAAGAGCGGCGTACGTGCATGATTACCGCCCCAACAATGTTCTTCGCCCCAGGCCGAGATAGCACAGGTGAAGTCTACCCCGGCACTGACTTCCGCGAACATGCCAGAGGGGGGGGAGGCCTGTTGTTTATCATTGCGGCCCCAGCAGGCCAATGTTCCATCGGTCCGGATCGCACAGGTATGATCAGTACCGGCACTCACCCGCAGGAATGTTTCCGTGGATGGGAGTGATGGCGTTTCGCCATACTGAGTGCTGCCCCAGCAAG
>JAAUSQ010000302.1 GCA_012033195.1 Chloroflexaceae bacterium | reverse complement strand
ACTCGCTCTCTTCGACGACGGGATAGACGACGTAGGCCTGGTGGCCGGCCTCCACCTGCTGGCGCACGAAGCTCCAAACCTGCTCAATGTGCGATTCCGGCACGGCCCGGGTCTGGATAGCGGCTTGCGGCCGGCGGGCATCTCGTCGATGACGCTCACTTCGAGATCGCCGTAGAGAGTCAGCGCGAGGGTGCGCGGAATGGGCGTGGCGGTCATCACCAGCACGTGCGGCGCGGGGCCATTCTCGGTGTTGCCCAGGCGCTGATGCATACGGCTCGTGCGCTGCGCTTGCTGGGGTGTCAGGTAGTACTGACTGGCGTTTCGCCGCGTGTAGCAGAGACGATAGTCCAGCTTGGGATCAACCTGACCGATCTGTTGACGGCACAATCACCGCAGGAAGTGCTGGGACAGGCCCGCTATACCCGCTACCTGCCTGAACATTCGTTGTAGCGCGTGAGGTACTGAGGATGCTCCAACCAGATACCATACTGCACCAGCGCTACCGCATTGTGCGCCGATCGGGCGCGGCGGTATGGGTGCAGTCTACGAGGCCTTTGATGAACGGCTGCATACAACGGTTGCGCTGAAGCAAACGCTGGTGAACGATCCGCAATTGCTCAAGGCCTTCGAACGTGAGGCCCGCCTGCTGGCCCGCCTGCGTCACCCGGCGCTAACCGTGGTGAGCGACTACTTCAGCGATGAGGGCGGCCATTTTCTGGTCATGCAGTATATTTCGGGCGACGACTTCGCCAGATTGCTGCAACAGCGCGGGCAACCCTTCGACCTGGAGACGGTATTGGACTGGGCCGACCAGTTGCTGCGGGCGCTGATGTACCTGCACGCGCAACAGCCGCCGATCATCCACCGCGACATCAAGCCGCAGAATATCAAGCTCTCGGATACCAACGAGGTGATTCTGCTCGACTTCGGGCTGGCAAAGGTATGGCACTGACCCAGATAGGCACCACCAGTGCCAGCATCTATGGCTATACCCCGCAATACGCCCCCTTCGAGCAGATCCAGGGCACCGGTACCGACCAGCGCAGCGACCTGTATGCACTGGGCGCTACGCTCTATCATCTGATAACCAACACCGTACCCGCCGATGCGCTGACCCGCGCCGCCGCCAGTATGAACCGTGAACCCGACCCGCTGCGACCGGCGCACGAGATCAATCCGGCGGTGCCGCTGCCCATCAGCCAGATTATCCATCAGGCACTCTCGCCTGCTATCAACGACCGCCCCCCCTCGGCTGAGGCAATGCGGGATGCACTGCGAGCCGCCCGTGCCGGGTATGATTTTCGGACACAGGCTATTCAATTGCGACCGACCGCCGATACCGCAAAAACCACAGCGACAGGTGCAACCCGACGCACAGACTGCCGCAACGCCCCAGGTACAGCCCGACGCGCAGACTGCCGCCGCACCAATACCCGTACCACCCTTCTCCCACCCGCAACCGGGCTATCAGCCGCAACCTGTCGGAGTGCCACCTGTCTCTGGACCGGGGCAAACCCAACTGCCGCCAGCGCCACAATCACGGCTGTACCGCTGGCGCTGGTTTTTCATTGGCAGTGGCTCGATGATTGGTCTGTGTATCCTGATGTGTGTGGCCCTGCTGATATTCACCCCTGGCTCTCCCGATCCGGAAACAACCGATGTTACACCGATGAGCCGGGAAGTAGTGGCCCAGATTGACCCGACCGACGAGGCCCGCGCCGCCGCCGATGAAGAAAGCGGCACCGCCGCCCAACCCCCCGTGGCAGCTCCCATGGAAAGTATGGCAGAAGAAGAAGTGGCAGGGGAATCTCCCGCCGATGTTCCTCCCCCAGAAACAGCAGCCGAAGCGCTCCCAGCGGGGCCGCTACCTACGTTTGCCACACCGAGCAATCTGCTGGTAGCAGTAGGTGCCAACGAGACCATCAGTGTATTGACGGATGAGGGCTGGCGCGAAGAGGTGCAGATCACAACCGATGGCAACACGAGCCTGGGGGCGTGCAATACGTCGGGTGCGGCGTTCTTTGATGCAGCGGGGCGACCGTGGGTCGGGTGCAGTAACCTGACTATCTCCGAGGACAGCGGCGCAACCTGGAACGAGGTGGATATACCAGTACAGTTCATTATCGAGCGCACCGTGATCGATCCCTACAACCGGATCTGGGTGCTGGAGATGAATACTATTCGGATTGTTGACCCGGATACTCGCCGCGTGATTGACACCTTTCAGGCGTCCGATGTGACAGGTGAGGACGGCTTCCCGACCGCAGCGCTCGCCTTTGATGTTGAGGCTGGCCTTGCGTGGCTGGGGGGTCTCAATACGCAGGGCAGCGATCTGATCAGCGTTTCATTGGATGGCGAAGCGTGGGAAACCTACGGCGACCTGTCCGACCTGGGAGCCGAGGACTACGAGACGCCTGGAGCGCTGCTGGTGACCCAGGATGGTGATCTGCTCATCTTTACGGGCAAGGATATCTATACACTGGAAGATAACAAACTGGTGTCGCAGCTTTCGCAGGATCAGTTGTTTGAACTGTCAGCCGTGTATGATGCGATTGAGACCCCCGACGGCACGGTCTGGATTGCAGCCGTTGGCGGCCTGTACGAATGGGACTGGGAAAATCTTGTTAAGTATGGCATTGCTCACGGCTTACCGAGCGAGACAATCAATGACCTCACGCTGGACAGCGAAGGGCAAATCTGGATTGCGACCAATTATGGGGTGGCTTATGGTACGCAGGAACTGGGCGTTATCAGCTTTGCCCAACCGGGCTATTCTGGCCTGCGCGACTCACGGATTGTTGCCGTAGCAGCGATGGGGGCACCGACCCTGCCCGCAGAGGAACCAGAGCTACTCGCGACGGTGCGCGGTCGGCTCGTGCTGGATGGTGCGCCCGTGGCAAATACCAATGTGCAACTGTGCGGCGAGCCAGGGAGCGACTTTTTCCAGGAGACACCCTGCGAAGACCAGATTTTTGCAAGCTTGACAGTAACCAACGCAAACGGCGAGTTTGTCTTCGAGGATGTCCCTATTGGTACACTTGGTCTGGCAGCGTTCCAACCCGATGTAGGCTGGGAAGCAGACTTGCTGCGCAATGTTGCTGTGCCACAAGCAGGAGCCGAATATAACCTGGGCGACATTTCGCTGGAGCCGTAGTTACTCCTTCCACAACGAGCGCCACAGGTCTTGCATTGTTGTCTGCACGCTGGCAATCCCCTGGGTCACCGGGTCGGGCGATAGGCGTGCATCGAGGCGTGTCTTGGCATCGTTGAGAACGTCGTTCAGCAATTCGTGCGTTTCATTCATATGCAGTTGTGTCAGCATATTGGCGTAAGCATCTACCAGAATATTTGGGTCAGAGCCGTGCGACTCGTTCAGCATCCGGTAGAGGATGGCGCGGGCCTGTTCGTGAAAGCGTTCAACAGACATCGTTCTATCTCCGGGGTTAGCGCGTATTGATTCTGGCGCAGGCGGGCTGTGCCGTACATAAGGTATAGACGCTGACAGCGGCGCTTTTGTTGAGGCTCAGGGTAATGCTGCCCGTCGCGCTACCCACTCCTTCAGGATTACGTTATCGGCAAAGTAACCCGCCTCAACCAGTGCTACCACCACTGCAAGACGATTTTTTAACGCACGCAATTGCTTAAGTTGTTGAATTGAACGCACCTGCTCATTCGGTACATCTGCCGATGATACAGGGAGCCGTTCTAGAAACCACTGCTCGATACTGGCAACATCAAGCAGCGGGTGTCCTGGCATCGCTCCAAGTGCCCGGATAATGTGAGCGCGGAGCATCATTGCTGCACACTCATAGTGATCACGGGCATCAGTATCTGCCTGGTGTACCAGCCTGTTGTATACGCGAACTGCAATGTGTGCCCATGCGAGCGCCGCATCGGGCTGGCCCTGCTCAAGTGCAGTGTAGGCGTGGCTGGTAGCACCCTGGGCCAGTCCATGCCAGTTGAAGTCGTCCGAGACCACAACATGCTGCTGCTGAACATCATCAAGCCAGCTTTGTACATAGGCAGGGGTGTAGTACAACATATCTGCGGTTGAGATTTCTATCATTCAGATTGGCAAAAGCAATACGTCCCATAACAATGCTATGAGCATCGGGAAGATAATGCCCGCTGTGGTTGTTGATCTCAAGACCAATGTACTGACCTGCTGTCCCTATAATCTCCGCTTCACCTGCGGCAAGAACAGGTTTTCCCTGGGTAAGCACACTATGTGCAATTTCGATTGTGCTGACAAATTTAGGAATGATCAATAACACTTCGTCAAGGGTCACACACCATTTAATGGTACCTTCGTTGATGATTGCATCAAAGCTATCGTTATCCTCGTCTGATTGTACAGGATGTATACCATACGGTTGAGCTATATATAGCTCTGCATCAAACAGTTCGGGAAGGTGATTGACAGACATTGTTGTCAGGGCGACACGCGCTCGCTCTCGGATGCCTCCCCATTCTTGAGCACTTCGCGGGAGCGGCCCCCCTCGGCGGGGCCAACAATGCCCTGCTGCTCAAGCAGATCGATTAACTGCGCCGCCTTGCTGTAGCCAATCCGTAGCCGGCGCTGCAAGAGCGAAGCCGAGGCGCGGGTGTGCTGTTGCACCAGTTGCACCGCCTGCGGTAAGAGATCCTCTTGCTCTTCGGTGCTCAGGTAGCCGCCGCTCGGTGGCGAGAAGGCCAGTTCCGGGCTGCCATCGCCATCGGGAGTGGTCGCGGTGGGGTAACGTGGCACGTTCACCGTCCCCGGAGCGGCAGTAGCAGCAGACTGCCCATCTGCTCCGGCGGGCTTTGGTGCGCCGGGGTTGGGGGTGGCTTCGGGTGGGGGGACGCTGCGCCAGAAGTTAACCAGCCGCTCAACCTCGCGGTCGGCAACAAACGTGCCCTGAATACGGACTAGTTTGGCAGCATCGGCGGCGTGGTATAACATATCGCCGCGTCCGAGCAACTGCTCTGCACCCTGAGTGTCGAGGATCACGCGGCTATCGACCTGCGACGAGACCGCAAACGCCATCCGCGAGGGGAAGTTGGCCTTGATCAAGCCGGTAATCACATCCACCGAGGGGCGCTGGGTGGCAATAATCAGGTGAATACCCGTTGCACGCGCCATCTGTGCCAGGCGGCAGATATACGTTTCGACCTCGTCCGG
>JAAUSQ010000301.1 GCA_012033195.1 Chloroflexaceae bacterium | reverse complement strand
TCACGTCCCGCATTTACATTTACAACCGCACTTAAATTTATTGTGACCGACTATGTCATCACGGGAACGAATGTTTTCACTATTTTTAGTGTCACTCATTGGGATCTACCCTCCGCCATCGTTGGTATGCATCTGTAGCAGCAATAAGTGGATGTAAGTCTACAACGGTTTTATCACCACAAATATATTCCAGGACTAAGCGCTTAAACACCAATTCTCGATAGGAATCACTGTTCGCAGTGGCTGTCTTATACTGATCAATAACAACTAGAATTTCTAGATACTTATTTTCGAGAAGCCTAGTGTATTCGTAAAGTCGTCTACGAACAGCAACCTGAACGTGTTCTTGGGTAAGTTTAGCCTCTTCTTCCACCTGTGCTTCTAAAACCGCATCGCGAATCAGCAGTAGTAAATCACTAATATGCCCCCCTGAAGCATCTACAAGCTGTTTAAGCAGGCTTACATCTTGAAAAAGCTCTTCGATAGAGGTGTCACCTAGTCGACGATCGACCACTTCTGTGAGCTTGCGTCTTCCTTCTCTTGAGTACTTCTCGTCTATATCAGGAAATTTGGTTACTGGGATTGCAGGAACAAACTCAGGGCTTTGTTCCCATATATCACCAAGATTAGCCTGCACAGAGATTGGTACTGTGTATATTACATGGCAAGGTACTGACTGAAGTTCAGCGGCGTGATCAACAAACATACTTATTTGTAAATCACGATTATGACCGTGTTCATCTGTTGCGTTTAAATTAAGCTTATCGCAACCATCACATACGATCACTAATCCTTTGTATCCTAAACTTAGCACTTGTTGACACGCATTTTGTACCAGTTCACTGACAGCCTCAATAAAGCCTCGTGTATCAGCCTCAATTTGGGTCGTAATTTGGCGGCTGCGTTGGTAACCTCCTCGCAACTCTAGACCGAGTCCAAATTCACCGAGTAATCGCACCAGCAAATTAGGTGCTACTCTTGCGTCAACTTTACCTGTTGCATCAAAAGATAGTTGTCCTCCTACAGTGACTTCTTTTTCAATCAAGAATTCAGCTAATTTTTTAGCACTATTCTCTTCTACAAGAATCCCCTTCTCCTGAAACTGCGCAACAACTTTTGCTGCCATTAAGAGGAGAACAGAGGTATATTCAAAGGTACGACCACTTAACTGTTCTTCGACATCAAACATAACTGTGAAGTATTTGTGTTCGCTCAACATACCAACAGCCCGGTTGAGTTCTGTCGTTTTTCCACATTTTGTATGCCCCATGACCAGATGATATGATGGCTTGTCTCCCGCCATCTGAATACGTCTTGTCAATCGATGAGCTATTCTGCTACCTCGAACCGGAGCGAGATCGACGTAGCGAACATTGTCATCAGCAGGAAGTGGCTCAAAGGCATCGAACGCCCGGTAGATAGCTGCTAAATCTAGCATTGTTGGCAACTCCTATTTTTAATATAATATAAGGATCGTCTTCCAACTCAAACCGTACTACTTGCCACCATTATACATGCATTAGGTCGTCATGCGCTTCATTGGCAGATGGCGCGGGGCATCTCAGCGTCGAAGGAACAAGCAGCCAAGCGGGAGTTGGTCGAGCAACTGCATCGTGAGCGCGTCTCGCAGCGCGGGATTGCCCGCGTGACCGGGGTCACGCGCCCCACCATCATCCGGTGGCTGCGAAAAAAAGTGCTCCGCCCCATCGGGGCGACGATCCTGCCGACGACAACCCGACCGGAGATTGAGATCGACGAACAATGGTCGTATGTGGGCAGCAAGGGCCAGGTCGTCTGGCACTGGGTCGCGGTCGAGCGTGCCACCAAGCGGGTCGTTGGCTGGACTGTCGGTGACCGCTCGGCAGCGACCTGCCGGAGGCTGTGGGAATCGCTTCCCGCCGACTATCGCAAACGGGACATCTTTACACGGACGAGTATTGCGTCTATCGGCAGGTGCTCCCCACCGCGCGGCATCGTCCGTATCCGAAAAGGCACGGGGCGACCAGCCAGGTGGACCGTGCCCATAACACCTTTCGCCAGTGGTACGCCAATCTGGTGCGCAAAACGCGGTCGTTCAGTCGAGATAGGTATCTGCATGCGGTGCGCCTCCGGTTGGTCGTCGATGCCTACAATGCTGAGCGGGCGGGCATCTGGTCGTATCAGCAATGATTTGACCATCACCAGGCCGTCCTGGTGGTCGACGAGACCGGCTTTCTGAAAAAAGGGCAGCATTCCGCCGGGGTCGCGCCGCAGTATCGCGGGGCAGCAGGCGGTATCGCCAATTGCCAGATTGGGGTGTTCCTGACCGATGCCAGCCGCCATGGTATCGCTTGCATTGACCGCCAACTCTAGCTACGCCAACGCCCGCTGTCGTATCGGCTCCTGGGTTCACACCTGCGCCAGTACCAGGCTCATCGGTGGTTACCTATTGTATAATTGGTGGGGCGCTGGTTGGAACAGCACTTATTCTCTTGAACCCCATTCCTGGGGATGAAGTGCTGATACCGGGGCTGTGGGTAACCGCAGGAGTAACTCACTGAGCGAGAGAATTGGCTGTATCCGCCTGATATGTGAAAGGAATGGTACGATGCATTCGCACGCTCAAAGCCTATGGACTACGATACAGCTCGACTGGGGGCATTGTGCTTATGCTATGCACGGCGGGATGTCTAATGGGTGGAAACAGTCCTGAGTATCGATTTCATATCATCAGGACAGACTATCGTCATTATACAGCGGGAACAAGTAAGATCGTGAATGCCTGGGAATGGGATGGAAGGCCAGAAACATTCGATGCTGTACCCATTTCCTTCGCACGGTTCGGGGAAGTCTGATCACGCTGTTCGGCACGCCAACCGAAGATGGCGAATACTATTCATACGATCTGGAAGCCACTTCGGCAGAGGGGCAAACCTGGCATCTTAGAGTCTATCATGGACCGAGTGGCCCGCAATTGGTGGCAATCCGCGCGATAACACAAACCTTCCAGCAATCACGGCCTTGCTAGCACTCATTCAGGAAACCCCACCCACGGATTTCGAAGCCCAGCTGTACGATAGTGACACCAATAACACTGTCCACTATGGCTGCCAAAATGGCGTATGTTACTGGAATGAGATTCCTGGCAAGCAGATCAGCGACCAATAAATGATACGTTGCCCGCTGCAAATGAGCAGCGGGCAGCTTGTCTCAGCGCGGTGAGCGGCACCTTCCTCGGCAGGGATCCCTTTGAGGGCTTTGCAACCACGCCGTACAGCCAGCATCCGTATCAGTATGGGTACGCCGATCCCATCTCCAATACCGATCCGAGCGGGGCGTGTGTCGACTCTGAAACAGGGCAGCCAGTTCCTTGCCCTAACTCAGGGCCATTACCACCCGATCCATTTGAACGGCACGAGGATAGGAGTGGCAGATGGAAAGTGTATACGGGTGCCGATGATCAGCTTATTTCAGATATCCTTTATTTCTCCAATCGCCCCGAAGCGCTTGACATCACTTTGCTGAACAGTCTGGCACCCGTCTCTCTTTTGATTGGCTCCTGTGGAGTACCTGTTGCATTTAGCTACAAACTACTTGCCTACTTCAATTGGTTTCTTTTCGTACGGACTGGTGGCCCATTGGATGTCAAAGGGGCATATCGAAGCGATTTTGATGTGTCTATGCCGATGGACTTCACCGCAGGTCCTGCTCCCCAGCCAACGCCCGCTGGCGTGGGGGAGAATGCGGGCGTTGGCGCGGGGATAGAAACCTGGGATTTCCAACTATCCGGAAATCTCCTGTATGGTTTTGTCGGGCTACACGTCGGGTTTATGGAAGCCGAGTTACTAGGTGGCGCAGGCATTGCACAACTGAAAAATCATTGTCTCGACCAGAATAGCCCGTCAGCTTTGGGGCCAGGCGTGATCGATTGCAGAATTGTCAACGCTGATCCTACAACCTGGGATGAGCCGAAAGACCAAGCCGGTATCAGAGCAGGTATGACGCTCTACAGGCGATATGGTGAGCTTTTTCTCACACACTATAGCCTGAACCTTGAAGCGAAACGACGGAACCTCCGAGAAGTACTTATGGAATACCGTAACGAGATCCCACGCTGATATCGAAGGAGAACCGCATGTTCTACCACAAACACACCACCACGTGCTCGCATACTGTTCCTTTACACTATCTGCCGCTGGTCTGCCTATGGTGTCTATGGCTTGCAGGGTGTGCGGGGGTTCCCGTGCCATCCCGCTATGGCCCCACACCGAGCCCCGTTGTGCCGCTCGACCACATCCTGCTTGAAGTGTCTGATTTCCCAGATGGCTGGAGTCAGTCAGGAATAAACCGCAACCTTGAGCTTTCGTATCGAGATACAGAAAACTACAGCACATCGTTCAAATACCTTGGCAGTGATGGGTATTTCAACTACTACGAACATTCCGGCGGGCCGCTGTATGGTATCTCCGTGCATGATGTTCTGCGCTATCGTTCACTGGAGGTTGCTGAACAGGACTTTCAGTACTGGCTGGAACGAATGCAATCCTATTCCGATAGTGAGCCACCCGGCACTGGCACAGAGGAGCAGCGTTTTTCGCTGACCAACGCCGATCAACAGGCTACGTTTTGTGGTCGGCAAAGAGGTAATCTGCGCTGTACTCTTGTCGCCCGCTACGGAACCTATATTGCGATCTATGTTAGTCCGACACTCATAGACCTTTTTGTCACAGAAGGGGAATTCCAGGCTATCCTGACCACCCTCGACACTAAAATGCAGATGGCACAGACGAACGGCCCCTGAAAGTTTGTGGATGCTACTCGCAAACGAGCGAGCAGTGCTCCCAGATGGTAGGCCGCCTCGCCACGCTGACGACCGTCGTGGCCGACAGCACCGTGCTCAGCCTGACGTACACCACCGACCGGGTCGGCAACCGGCGCACCGTGCAGGCGACCACCCCCAGCGGCACCCGCGTCATCACCTACGCCTACGATGGCCTCCAGCGCCTGACCGGGACGGTGGAGCAACCGGGCAACACGCACGGCTTCCGCTACGATGGCGCGGGCAACCTGTTGCGCCAGCAGGTCAACGGCATCACTACCACGGTGCAGACGTACAACAACGCCCAGGAAGTGGTCGCCTGGCACTACGATGCGGCAGGCAATCGGACTGGGCAGCGCCCCGGCTGCGCTGGACAACCGCTACGACGCGCTCAATCGACTGGTGAG
>JAAUSQ010000300.1 GCA_012033195.1 Chloroflexaceae bacterium | reverse complement strand
CCCCAACGCCGCCGCCACACACACCGCCACCGCTGCGCATCGGGAATACTGGCAAGCACGGCGCTCGGCACAGCGGCCCGCAGCAGGTGCGCCAGCACAATCGGCAGGTCGCCCACGCCGCCAGCGGTCGGGTTATCGCCCGAATCGCTGATGAAGACACACGGCTCTGGAGCAGCCAGCGCCATTGTAATACATTCATCAATGCTTCCCACGGGCATACCAGAATCGAACTGCGCCCGCACCGCCCAGAACTGCGCTGCCAGTTCACGCGCTGCCTGCTGCATAGCGCTGGCAGCGGTGCCCACCACCACCACACTAGCGCTGGTGCGTGGTTCGTCGGCCCACACATACCCCACAAAGAGGGAGGCATCCAGTACACCCGGACGCTGGCTCACTGCGGGCAAGCGCCCGTACAGGCTGGCGGCAGGCTCGTACACTGTGCTGGTGCGCTCACCGGGTAAGATGATCGGCACGGCGATGTGGGTCATCTGCGGGCGGATGCCTGAATTCAGGCAGTGTAGCAGCAGATCGACCGCCCGCGCCTGTGTCTCGGCAACATCGATATGCGGCGCAGTACGAAAGCCCGTGATAATATCAAGCTGCTGCACCAGTGCTGCCGAGATGTTGCCGTGCAGATCCATACTCGCCGCAATCAGGCAATCTGGCCCAACCACGCCCCGCAGCGCGTGCAGCAGGTCGGCCTCGGCATCCAGCATGCCATCAACAAACATGGCTCCGTGCAGGTTCAGGTACACTCCATCAAGCGGCAGGCTGCGCCGAAGCCCTTCAAGAAACTCGCTTTTCAGTTGGGTATAGGCAGCCTGTTCAATCGGGCCACCCGGCAGCGCCCACGCACTTAGCAGGGGCAGCGCTTCAAGCGGGTAGCCCGCCAGAAAGGTATACGATGCATCGTGCAACAGGTCGGCCCCGCGCACAATGTCAAAGTCGGCGAGGCGGGTACGCAGCGGCGAAAAGGTGCTATTCTCTGAGCCAATCCCCCCAACGGCAACACGGAACATGGGTACTCCTTCCAGATTCTGCGTTTGGTCACGACCAGTCATCGGTATAGCGGGCCTGCACGGTGCGGTGCTGCTGGTCGCGCTGATAGGCAAAAAAGAGCAGCCACCCCCCCGGCATCAATAGCAACAGCGTCATACAGAGGAACAGCGGCGCAATCGCCCGCTGCCCCCGGTTGATAGGATCATCGGGCTGGAGCCACGCCAGAATACTGAGAAAGAGCGGGCAAAAGCTGAGCAGGATCAGCAGCAGGCCGCCCGTCAGCATCAGCAGCGTCATCCACTGGCGCGGCTTTGTGGCAGGGGGTGCCGCTCCTTCCAGGGGTGCTGATTCGCCCGCGACAGGCGCAGCAGGCGGCGGTGCGTCGGTGGTGATACACTGCTCAGCGGGCAGCGGCGTGTCGTCAAGCGGGTCGCGCAGCCATTCCCAGTGCAGGCCGTGCAGGTCGTCGGTAGATTGCCCAAGCCGCACGAGTACCCGCAGCGGCATAGCGCGGCGCTGTGTAGCCCGCCGCGACTGGGCCAAGCCTTCCTGCACCACGCTGGATGCAAACAGACTCGCCCCCAATGCCCGCCCGTAATCGTCGGGGCGCTCTTGCAGGCTCTGCAAATAGGGGAGATTAAAACTGGCGACACCACGCTGCGTGCTAGTCAGGTGCAGGGCTTCGCCCGCCAGCCACAGCCGCAAGTCAACGCTGTAGCGGCCTGGTTCTTCGCCCACCAGCACAATCGTAAGTTCGGCGGCTTCTGTCGATGCAGACTGATTCATACTTACAAGCTGTATCCCACAACAGGCGATAGACACAGAGCGATAGGCTGGCCCCTCGCCCGGTTGTGTCCTTACTGGCTACTATCGATTATAACGTAACGGGAGGAATGCTGTCGAGGAGCAACCGCACCAGAAAGAAGATTTGATCAAATTGCCACCACACCAACCCGCCCACAGCGGTGAGCATCACCATCAGCATCAGCGTGCGAAACGGAAACGGGCGCGGCGGTGGCGGCGGCATCAGGTCGGGCGGCAGTGTGAAGGTGTGCAAATCGATGCCAAGCCGCCGACTATAGCCGAGCAGGATTTCCTGACGCTGCAAAAACGGAATGCTCAGATAATGCCCGCGCTCCATCGCCTGGATAAAGTCCCAGCGCACCTGTGTTTCGCGTTCGGCATCGTAGAGCGTCCACCCGTTGCGGCGGCGGGCTTCTTCCAACCGCCGCCCGATATCGTGATAATCGGAATATTGCAGCGGGTAGGGATATTTCGCTCGCATCCGTGTAATCAGGAAGCGGGCCGGATTGGACGACGGTACCAGCGAACCACGCGCTACCGTTGCGGCAGCAGTGCCCTGGAGAATGACCGCCACCTCGTCAAGCAGTTGTTGGGCGGTGTAGGGTTTGGTGAGGTAGGCATCGGCCCCGGCCTTCAAACCCGACTCGATATCGCCATCGGTGCCGCGTGAGGTCAGCATAATAATCGGGGTGGTGCTGATGCTGCGAATATGCTGGCACACCTCCCAGCCGAGCATATCGGGCATCATCACATCCAGCACGACAAGGTCGGGTTGCGCTTGTTCCACCTGCAACAGCGCCTCGCGCCCATTGCCCGCCGTGCAAACTTGATAGCCCGCCCCCTGAAGCTGATAGCTAATCAGTTGCCGAATAACGTTCTCATCGTCTACAACCAGAATAGTGGCTGCCATGCCCCCCTCCGCCGCCGACTGGTCGGAACCCTTTACATTGAGCTACACAGAGAATAGTTTCAATCCCGTGTTAATAAACGTAGCAGCGATTCAGTTTCGGCTATCAGAGCAGCCATTGCAGCACCCACAGCGAGACCATGCCCGCCACAATTGTGAGCAGTACACTGCGGGAGCGCCACATCACCAGCACCGCAAAAGTGCCTGCGAGGGTGCGCTCGTTGAGCCACGGCAATGCCTCAACCCAGGGGAGGTTGACCACGCTTGCATGAAAGACCAGCGGCGGCACAATCAGCGCCGCGAGCACGGCAGGCGGCACAAAGCGCAACCCACGCAACAACAGATCGGGCATACTGATACGGCCTGCCAGTACAATAAACGATGACCGCAGCGTGAGGGTAATCAGGCCGACGATGGCGGTGACCAGCCAGATCAGTGGCTCACTCAGCATGGCTGCGCTCCTTGCGCTTCAGCAGCGTCTCCATCAACATTCCCATTGCAATGCCACTCAGCGCCCCGGTAATCAGACCTAGGTTGAAGGGCAAGCGTACCGCCGCAATTGCGACCAGCGCCCCCACCAGCGCACTTGTAACAGTGGCGCGGTCGCGGATCGATGGCACCAGCACGGCCAGAAAATTAAGCGGAATAGCAAAATCGAGCGACCATTCTGGCGGCACACCGCGCCCCAATATTGTGCCGAGGATCGTACCGACGACCCACGCTACCCAGATAATGCCACTGGCCCCGATAAAATACCAGTGCTTAAGCTGTTGCGGTATGCGCTCGTTTAGGTCGGCAATCGTCATGCCAAAAGCTGGATCGGTGATAGAATAGCCAAGCAGCAATTTCCAGTACAGCGGCAACGTGCTAAAGTGCGGCGAGAGTGAGGCACTGTAAAGCATAAAGCGCAGATTGATCATGGTCGCCGTCAGCAGGATAGCGGCAATAGTTGCGCCCGTTGTGACAAGCTGAATGGTGGCAAGTTGCGATGCCCCTGCAAAAATCAGCACGGTCATACCCACTGATAGCGCCTCGGAGAAACCTACACTCACGGCTGCGACACCGGTAATCATGCCGAACGGAAAGATACTGAGCAGGGTGGGCGCGGCGACTTTTGCGCCCGCAAGCAGCGCACTGCGCGGCGATACCACCGACGAAGTTGTAAGCGTGCTCACACTTCCTCCAGCAGTGCAAAGGCCCGCACCGGAAAGGTGCCCATGCCTCGCACTTTCACGGGCACCGCAAAAAGCGGAAGCCAGTATCGGGCAGTTCGCGCAGCCCGCAGAGATGCTCGACAATCAGGATGTTGCTGCCTAGCAGAATACTATGCACCGGACGCTCGCCCGTGCTGATATCATCAATGTTCAGCGAGTCGATGCCAACCAGTACCGCGCCTGCATCACGCAGCAGGGTTGCAGCTTCGGCAGTCAGGAAGGGATGCCCTTCAAAATACTGGTCGGTGCGCCAGTGCAAGTCCCAATCGGTCTGTACCAGCACCGCCTTGCCGCGCACATCGAGGCCAGCGAAGGCTTCCGGGCCGATAGCGCGACCACTGCGTGTGGTAGCCCGCACCACCAGACCGGGCAGATCGGCCATGGCCGACAGTTCCAACCCCGCAATATCCACCCCATCCGCATAGCGATGGAAGGGGCTATCAAGGTAGGTGCCCGTGTTGGCAACCATGTCTATCTTGCCAATATGAAACTCGGTGCCGGGGGCATAGTGCTTGCGTGACTCTGCGCGGCTGAGGTAATCGCAGACAAACGGCGCGGGCAGACCTTTGTAGGTCACCATTCCTGAATGGATCGTGTGGCAGATATCAATCAGTGTGCGCGGTGCAGATAACACAGGTGCTTCCTCCCAATGTAGTAGGGCAGAATTGCCAGATGCATACAACACACGGAGGATGTCACGTGTTACCGTGTCCTCCGTGCCTTCGTATGATACAGCAGGTTGCTAGGGTTGTTGTTCCGCCAAAGTATGGATCTGGGTTGCCAATTCGGTGATGCGGTCGCGGCGTGCGAGCTTCTCGCGCCACTTGATGGGGATGCCTTCTTCGCCATAGAAGGCCCCACCAAGCTGCCCATAGATTGCGCCTGTGGTGTCGGCGTCGTCACCAAGATTGACGGCAAGCAAGCAGCCCTCACGGAAGCTGTTGCCGTGATAGAAAGCCCACAGTGCCGCTTCGAGCGCCCGCACCACATAGCCCGATCCTTTGATAGCAGGCGGGGTGCGTTGCTTGAACGAGCCAGTGGCAATAATATCGATTTCGGGGTGCAACTGATGCCGCACCCAGTGCTGCGGCACCGGGCTATAGTGGGGCGAGAGCAGTTCGTCTTTGCTGGCTCCCTGCAGCGCCCCCACCAGCAGCGCCCCCATATAGCGGCAGGCATCTATCGCCGTTGGTGCGCCGTGGGTAGTGCGCGAACTCTCGCCCGACTTGGCAATCGCTTCGGCGGGGTTCTTCGCAAAAACAGCGGCACCGGAGCTAGGCGCATCAGCGAGCCGTTCGCCCGCCTGTTCGGGGGTCGGTTGGGAGCCGGAAA
>JAAUSQ010000299.1 GCA_012033195.1 Chloroflexaceae bacterium | reverse complement strand
CGTCCAGCAACGACAGGTCGGTGAGCCGCTCCATTGCTCGGTCAAAGTCGAAGCCCGTCACATCAGCTGTCGCAGAGAGGGCTAGCGGATGCTGGCACTGTCCACAAAGAAAGTGGCAATCATCAGCAATCGCCGTGCTGCGTCATCCAGTAGTGCCCACGCCCAACTGAACAGATCATCGAACAGGTCGCCACGGGCAGCATACAGGTCATCCACAATCTGCTGGAGCGGGCGGCGTTCGTATTTGAGCAAGCCCATCGTCAGCGTAATCGCCTTCGGGTTGCCACCCGTTGCCGCGAGTAGAGGTTCCAGTTGGGTTGGGTCGCTGACCAGCCGCTCCATGTGTAGCACTCGCAGCCGCTCATCCACAGCTTCCGACGTCTCAGCCTCCGTCATGCCGTGCAGGTTCACCAGAATGGCGCTATTGCGAAATTCGCGGCGATACTGGCGGGTCGTGATGATTGCTTTGCTTGGCTCAGGCAGGCGCAGCAGCCATTCTAGCAGGACACCATCGGTAATCGTCTCGAAGTTGTCAACGACCAGCAGCACCCGCTGGCGGCGCAGCAGTTGCTCAACTTCATACTGCTTTTCACTGTGGGTGTATTGCGCGATGCCGGGGTAATCGAGGGTCTGTGCAATCGCATCCAGCACGGTACTCAGATTGGTGGTGCCCTCTTTGCCTTTATCGCTGACCCAAACCACCGCATCGAAGTGAGGCACGGCACTGTCTTCCCGAAGCGAATGGGCAGCGATTTCGCGGGCGAGACTGGTCTTGCCCATCCCACCTAGACTGGCGATCAGCACCACCGCCGAACGGCGCTCAATTCCGTCGACGACCTCTGCGAATGCTTGCTGGCGCATGACAAAATGGCTATAGGTCGGTGCCGGAAGGTTCTGATACACGCGATCAGGCTTCGGCGTGGGATGGTGTGGAGACGGGACATAGCTCATTTAAGAGCTTTTCGGGGGCGGGGTAGCGGGCAGCGTGCAAGAAGCGTTGGAGCCACTTGCGCCCGACAAAGCCGCGCCGGACAGCCGCCTCAGCCAGCACACGCACGGCGTCGTTATCACGTTCAAAGGGCGGCAGATAGCCCGTCTTGTAGCGCTGGATCGTCTTGCCAGATATGCCTATCAACTCACCAAGTTCTTCTTCAATGATGGGCGCGGTTTTGCCTTCATAGTTAGCAATGCCGCTGATAGCCCCCTTCAACAGGTTGCCAAATGCTGCACTTTTATTGCTGGTCGTCATAACTCCTCCATACGATGGTTCATTTGTAACGTTTCCAGCTTACTCCCGCGCAATGCGGAAGTGCGCCGTCCTGGATGAGGAAATTTCCGCACGCCCTGTTGGGGAAGTTGCATGCCTGTGCGCGATCTTCCCCGCACGCATCTGTAGTTTACTACACCCAGGACAGAAAAGACACAGCCACTCAATATCAGGAGGAACACGACGATGGAAGCACTCATTTTCTTTAGCGGGATCGCGTTTGTTGCCGGAATGGTCGTTCGCTCGCTGTTTGTCGCACAGCGTCAGCCACAGGTCATCTATGTGCAAACGGAGCCAGTGGAGCAGGGCGGTGGCGGGTGCCTCCCGCTGGTACTGGTCGGGGGCTTCGCACTTGTCGGGCTGCTTGTAGCCATAGGTGGTGCATAGGCACAGGATGGGGGATGGGTGAGGTGTGTCCCGCACCCATCCCACACCAGCGTGCGCCAGTCGGGGGGGATAATGCCATCGCGCAGTGCCGCCGCGATCATCCCACGGTGGCGTTTGTTGGCACGCAAAACGTGGCAGCGGCGACACAATACCCGCAGGTTGCTGTCGGCGTTGCTGCCCAGCTTGCCGCTGATGATGTGGTCTATGTGCGCCTGTGCCAGCGGCACCGACCACGGCGGCGCATCTGTGCAGTACGGCCCCTGACATCTGCCCTCGTCGCGCAGCCAGATGCGCATACAGAGGTGTAAAAACCTGGATGAAAAAAGCGACATCAAGTTTAAATTTAGTTAAAATGCACACCTTCTCAATCCTCCACGCGCACCAGAAAGCTTGACCCAGAAGCATGGTTCTGGTGCGTGCTGTACCTCGTTTGCACCAAGCGCACCGCATTGGAATGCGGAAGCATCTGGCAAAGAAGGCCAAGATAGAGCAAAAAACTCGGATCAGAAGTTTTTGCATCCCGAATAAAGCATATAGGACCATATGACCGGTTGCCTGTTATCTCTTGATGGCTTCACAACAGGATATGTCAGTGGTATGTCGCTTTCTACACGAAGGTTTTTACACCCCCGGAACTCGTCCCGGAACTATAGTTCTGGGACGAGCTTTCTGGGACGAGTGGGGAGGATACGCGATTGATCTGTCTATCACGCACAGAGCTGGATCACGGAATGGCTTCCCGCCCCAGTAATCTCAGCAGCACATCGAACGGGGGCGCGTTCTCCGGGTGCAGCTCCAGGCGGTTGCGCTCGAACCACTGCACCTGATAGGTCTGCCCTTCGATGGTGAAGGTGCGCTGTACAGAGATGGGGAAGCCGAAGACGGGCAAGCCACCGTTCTGCTCCCAGTAGTCACGGATACGCCCGTCGATGCAGTACCCCGTTTCATCAAAGCAGCGGGCGGTGGGGGAAGGCGGGCCAGGGGCGGGTCAGCCGAGATACCAGTCACGCGCACAATCTGAAGTTCGTCATCCGCCACCAGGTAGACCAGATCGCCCATGGGCACCGCACGACCGATGTCTTCGCGCTCCTGCTGCCAGCGGGCGACGATTTCGGGCAGGAAGGGGTTGGGGCAGGCGGTGTAGTGGGGCGGGTCGCGCTGTGCCTGCTCGTCGAACATGTGCTGCTCCGGGTCGTCGGGGAAGCGGTTGTGCTGGTGGGTCATCGGGTGGTGTCCTCTGCTATTCGTCTCCAAGCGATTTATGTATTTGATCAATAAGCCTGTAATGGGGACTTGCTAGCCTTGCTCGTGGGTCAAATCGAAGCTCCAATTTATGGATCAGCCGGTCCAACTCTACGCGAACTGAAATATAAATGTCAAACAAGTAATTTAAGCGATTGTCTAAAACGCGCTCGTCCAATCTATTTAAAGCTTCTGTCAGCATAATCACCGGTTGATTACTCTGGTCATAAGGATAAGGAACTATTTTAGCATTTCCATCAATACCAGCACTTAATTCTCCCAAAGCCTGATAGAATGAACCTGCATCTCTTCCAACAACTCCGGCTTCGTAGAGAGGTACTATAAACTGGGCAGATTTGTGTGGCTGTTCAAATATATTGATATTCACCGTGAATGTTTCACTCTTCCCATATATATATAGGCCTCTCCATAACGAACAAATACGCGCCGTTTGCTTGGTAACCCAATTCTTTACAATTATATGTCTGACTCAGCTGACAAAGGTTCTGTATTGTTCTTTTGATTTCACGCATTGCTATCACCTTCACTAGCTGCTGGTGATTGTACATGATGTTTCATCAGACCTGGCGTTTTCCTGAACACTCTTTCACGGGCTTTCACAATATCCTCTTCGTTTACTGTTGTCACTTCTTTATAGGTAACCTTCCTATTGTCAAGCCGTATAATCTGATATCGTGACGTTTTTTGTTCCTGAAGCCATTTATCAATTCCTTCCAGGAATTTTTCGAGCAATTGTAACCAAATATCCTTCATTTTGCACTCCTATTCGACTTCATTATCGTTCTTAAACTGACTGTACTTCGGGTATGGACGAGATAATAAGGGTGGGTTAGATTTTAGTTTACGTTTCCAGGGTATCCGTTCGAAGATGGATATCATCGAAAGCGCAAAAACTGTAATCATTCCCGCCAGCATCGTTAAATTGCTTTCGGTTAACCAAAAAAAGATGTTAAAAGGCTTCCAAACGCCACAAGCCACCATGGTGAAATCCATCGTTTGACTGTTCGCCAGAAAGATGTTGTATGGCTCGCTGAATTCTGCAAGTATTCCAGCAGAAATAAAATCACGGATGATAGAACAAATACTCCTACCACTAAAGTCTGTTCTGTAAGGCTTTCAGGCTGCCACATCGATGTGAGCCAGTTCCCTGATAATGCGACGACTATACTGACGAAAGCTGTGATTATGGGTATCCAGATAGGAAGCTTAAGCAACTCATCACCTCTCTCACTCTACCACAATCCGCACCTTACGGACATCGCGCCCCAATAGCTCGCGGGTCCAGCCAGCTTCAGCGGGAATATGGCGCAGCGATACCCGTTCGTCCTGGTCGATCATGGCGTCTGGTCCTCCGGGAAATGCTGGTCTAGAAAATCGTTGACGGTCACCATCTCAATCCCGCGCCACTGGCCCAGGTCGAGCAGATGCCTATCGCCGGACACAAGATACTGTGCGCTCGCTGCCAGCGCACAGGCGAGGAAGATGTCATCCTTCGGGTCGGCAGTGATGACGGGTTGGATAGGCGGAGCGGGTACGATGTTCAGTACCGCATGGGCTATCGCCAGCATATCGTCGCGCTCGACATCAAGCGCACGCATACGCGGTTGCAAGCGGGCATAGCCGAGTACGCGCTCGAACTCCTGCATTGTTGCGGTCGAAGCCCACAACTCGATGTGTCCAAGGGCTGCCAGTCGGATGAGACGAGATGGGGCACCACCCCAGAGCAAGCCAGAAACCAGAATGTTGGTATCGGCAACAATGCGCATCATTCATCCTCAGCATATTGGTGGCGCACTGCATGCACAATCTCGTTCATCTCTTCCAGCGTAAGCGGCGCACTATCTGGGGTCGCGGCGACCCGGTCAAGGTGGCTCAGGATATCAATCCGCTTGAGAACGAGCGTATCTCCCTGTTTCATCACCACAATACGGCTGCCGGGTCCGAGGACCTGAGCCATCTCGGCGGGCAGCGTCAACGTATTGTCTGCTCCCAGTTCGATCACCTGGATGGAAGCGGTATCACTATCAGCCATTGAAATATCCTTTCTTGCCGATGCCTGTCAATTGCCTGTCACTGTCTCTCACTCTACCACAATCCGCACCTTACGGACATCGCGCCCGCGCAAGTGTTGGTCCAGCAACTGCCGCATCCGCTGCTCAAAATCGGCCCGTGTCAGGGGCGTGCTGCCTAGCGCTTCCAGGATCGCCTCCTTGCGCACCGTCAGCCGTTCGAGCCCGCTCAAAATATCGTTGACTGCCGGTGCCCATCCCGGTGGCAATGGTTCGGGCAGGTCGCCGCCATCACGAAACGTCCGGATACTGCCCCGGATCGTCGCATCCTGCCATACCTCCAGCCATCC
>JAAUSQ010000298.1 GCA_012033195.1 Chloroflexaceae bacterium | reverse complement strand
ATATCCAGCGCGATCACCTGGAACTGCTGCCCCAACACCGATACCTGCTTCCGCCACCATGGGGTGCTCATCCGCCATCCACCAATCAACACCAGCGGCCTGCCACTGCCGTGCGTTTCGTAGTGCAGGCGAACGCCATCGTTCACAGCCACCATTGCGCTACCGTCGCTCATCGTTGATCCGATCCTTTCTGGTTGAGAGTATCAGCCGTATAGAATAATTATACGGCAGACTTGCGACGCGGCACAGTGTCGGGCACCTGTTCGGTGGTGCCCTGTTCTTCGTGTAACTCTTCCAGATATTCGGTGAGGATGGCAACAAAGGTACGCGGATTGTCGGGGCTGATAATCAGCGAGGTGGCGGGATAGCGGGCCAGCGCCACTAGCTTTTCGCGGTGGGTTGCCAGCAGAAACGCCTGCCCGAACGGGTCGAGGTAAAACGGCCCCTGATACCCGAACACGCCCGGATTGAACGCAAAGCGCACGCCTTTGCGTGGCATATCGGCTAGCGCCGACGCAAACGATACCCCGGTAATATTTTTCAGTGGTATCTTGATGGCGGGCAACAGTCGGCGCTGAATAACCAGATTGCGCTCGATAATGCGATAGTTGCGCGGCTGATTGGCATACGTCAGCAGCAGAAAAATTGCCAGCAGCAGCGCCACCGCCGAAGGAATCAGCAACCCACCCCAGCGCAGGTTGGCAAGGTAGGCAAACAGCAGCGGCAGCAGCAGCAGGCCGCCCAGGTAGGCAATGCCGGTGGTGATGCGCTCGGCATATGGATCAAGTTGTGCGGCAGCAAAAGATTTATCCATTGGTCGCTTGCACCCTGGTGTGCTTTGTCATATAATAAGCACGCTATTATAGTATAAGCAAAACAGGCAGGAGCGATTTATGACACCCACCTATTCGCTGCCCGTCGTGCCCACGTACGTTACGTGGCGCGGTCATCGGATCGCCCATTATCAGGCCGGGAGCGGCACGCCTGTGTTCCTGCTCCATAGTATCAATGCGGCGGCTTCGGCCTTCGAGATGCGGGCGCAGTTTGCGGCCCTGCAAGACCAGTACGCAGTCCATGCTATCGATCTGCTGGGCTTCGGCAGTTCCGACCGTCCGGCGCGAGTATACCGCTCTTCCGATTATATTGACATTGTAATGCATACCTTGCTTACCATTGGTCGCCCTGCCCACCTGATTGCAAGCTCACTCACCGGAGCATATGCCATCGCAGTGGCTGCCCGCCTGCCCGAACAGGTGCGCTCGCTGGTGCTGGTCGCCCCGACTGGCATTGCCCAGCTTGCCGACCAACCCGGAACCGTGCAGCAGTTCAGCTACGATGTGTTGCGTGGGCCAGTGGGAGATGTCGTGTATGGGCTGCTGAGTAGCAAGCCAATTGTACGCTATTTTCTCGAGCAGCAAACCTACGCCGACTCAAAGCGGGTGACCGAAGCAACATTGAAAGGCTACCACCGCGTCACACAGCAACCCGGGGCCAAGTATGCACCCATCTGCTTTGTAACCGGCTTGCTAAACTACGATGTTCGCAACGACTTTGCCCGCCTGACCCAGCCTATTCTGCTGGTGTGGGGCAAACAGCTCAAGATCACCCCGGTGCAGCAGGCCGATGCATTTCTCCAATGCAATGCACGTGCCCGCCTGGAAGTACTCGACAACAGTGCACTCTCCAACGAGGATAGCCCGGAGCGCTTCAATGCGCTGGTGCAGACGTTTCTGGGGTAGGGTGTTCGGGCTGTGGCTGACGCGCACCAACCACAGCCTGCCGATTCATATACACCAGTAGCCCTGTATAGAGTAATAGCCCGTACAGCGCCGGCGTGAGCAGCACCAAACCCCAACCGGTATGCAGGCTGGTGTACAGGGTCGGGTGCAGCCGCGTCCAACCGGGCTGAATGCAGCATAACAAAGTTGCAATGCCCACCCACACCAGCACCCGCCGATTGGGATGCTGTTCGAGCCAACGCAGCATTGCCAGCACGGGCAGCAGCACCACCACCAGGTTATAGTAGCCATTGACTGGCGAGAGCAACAGCATCACACAGATCCAGAGGCTATACCCCAGCAGGCGCTCCGGCTCACGGGTGTCGCTGGTGCGCGTGACCAGACAGAGCACCACCAGCGCCAGCGAACAGCCACCGATCAATATGTTTGCCAGCATGGGCTGCACTGCTATCGCAATGCCATAACGATGCACCGTGAGCAGGCGCTGGAAGAACCCGGTAACGGAGATATTAAACTCGGCGGTGTGCGGGTATAGGCGGCCCGAAAACATTTCACGCACAAAATCGACGTAGGGTGTCACCCCATGCACCAGCACGGGCAGCACCAATAGCCCCACCCCAACCCCTACCGCACTCGCCACAATACGATACTGCTGCCGCAAAAGATGGTATACTCCAAGCCAACCCGGATACAGCTTGATTGCGGTGGCCAGCGCCAGTACCCCCCCTGCCACCCCTGGCCGCTGCCTGCTATACCAATAACTGCCCACCATCAGCAAGGCAATCAGAATACCGACCTGCCCGATCAGCAACCCTGAACGAGTGGGGGGAGCCAGCACCACGAGCAGCAGCACGCCGCCCCAGTAGCGGCAGGCCAGCCGAAAAGCACAGACACGGAGCGTTAGTAGCACAAAGCCCCACAGAGCGATACTGTTGAACACAAACCACACAAGCTGACTGGTGGGGTGATCAAGAAAGCTGAACGGCAGCACTATGTAGGCAAATGGCGGCGGGTAGGCAAACTCTATCTCGCTTGACACATAGGGGTTCCCATACCTGCGCAGATCAAGCGCTGCCTGCCAGTACAGCAAAAAATCGTCCACCTCCGGGTTCAGAAGCCGCGCATACCCCACCAGCACCGCCAGTGCCAGCACACACGCGCCATAGTTGATCAGGCGGAGATGGAGCGGGGCTTGCATGCGTTCTGTTCCTCCAGTAGCCGTTCATAGAGGGTTTTTGTCTGGCGGGCCACCACCGGCCACGCAAAGGTGCTCTTGACGATGTGGACGCTTTCAGCACCCCACGCGGGCCACTGGTCGCGCTGCGCGAGGGCTAAGCGTAGCTTTGCTGCCAGATCATCGACGTTGCCGGGACGCACTAGGTAGCCATTGCGCCCATCGAAGACCTTGTCGGGAATACCGCCTGCTGCACTTGCCACCACCGGACGGCGATGGATCATCCCTTCCAGTGTCACCAGCGATGAGCCTTCGTAGAGGGTTGGATGCACAACCAGATCGATTTCTTCATACAAGCTGTGCAGTTCTGCGTCGTTCAGCCGCCCCAGAAAACCAACATGCGCCGCCAGACCTGCCGCCTGCACCTGCTGCCGCAGTTCTGGCTCTTCTTGGCCCTGCCCCACCACTAGCCAGCGCCAGCCAGTGGGCAGGTCGTGGCGCAGGCGGGCCAGTGCTTCAATCAGAATATGATAGCCTTTGTTGCGCTCTAGCCGCCCCACACTGAGCAAGATCGGCCCCCCATTATCCAGATGATAGCGCTGCCGCAATTCGGCCCGCAGATGGGGCCGTACTGCCTGCAAACACTCGTCCGGGTCAATGGCGCTCGGAATGACGGCCACCCGCCCCGCATCGACTCGCAGGTAACGCGGCAGGTCGTCCTGGGTGCAGGCATCAGTGGCGATCACCCGGTCGGCGCAGCGATGGCCATAGGCATAGAGCGCCCGAAATGGCGCATAGGCCAGCCACTTGCGCCAGTCGGGAGTGCGGAACTCCTCCATGCCGTGCGGATTAGCGACAAACGGCACATACCGCAGCAGCGGGTCGCGTACCCGAATAGCACCGTAGCCAGTTGCACAAAGTCCCTGACTGTGTACAATATCTACGACCCCTCGGCGCACATCGGCTGCCGCCTGACAACCCAGTTGCCAGGTGTACCAGGGATAGTTGATCTGTCGGCCCAGAATGCTATTAGGACGCACGAGCGGCGAGGTGTAGTCATAGCGCAGCAACACCAGTTCGGCGGGATGGTAGGAGCCAGTGGCAGCCTGCCACTCGGCAAGGTGGTTGGCATCACTGATAGGTGGCTGTTGCACATAGAGCCGTACCGCTACATTGAGGCGGGCCAGATGGGTTACCAGATGAAAGACATGCCGCTCGATGCCGCCGAAGCCGTGCAGCGGAAAGACCACCCGCGCCAGCATCGCCACCCGGATCTGATCCGATGTGCTCAATTGTCGGGTATACTTTGCGTTCATAGTGGCACATCATACCATACAGCGCCAGCATCAGAAAGGGGCTGATTCGGGAATTGCAGCAGATAGTCGGTTCTTATGCTACAATATCTGAAGTAACAAACTCCTGAAATCTTCGAAACGGCTCTGCTTATAGTTCCCTTTCCGTCCAACGAAGAGGGTAGTCCACTGAGGAAGTAGTATGACTCAGACAGGTAATGGTTCTCAAATCCGCTCAACACTCGCCAATCCCGAATTGGAGCGGATTGTTGCACAGTTAGTCAAGCAGGGGCAGCAACGCGAGCCGCGCTACGTCACGTTGGCAGAAGTGCAGCAAGCAGTGCCGGGAGTAGAAGAAAACGATGCCACGCTCAGCGATATTGAGCGCTCACTGGCCCGTCATGAAATCGAACTGCTGCGCGAATCGGTTGGGATTGACGAAGACGACGCCGACGAAGCACCTGCCGCCGATGAAGAGACGCTGGTTGAGGAATTGTCCGATGCACTGCTCGGCGATAGCGTGCGGCTGTATTTGCGCGAAATTGGGCAGGTACCGCTGCTGACTACCGAGCAAGAGCAAAAGCTAGCCCGCGACATCATCCGGGGTCAGGAAGCCGAAGAACGGCTGCGTGGCCCGGATGCGACCACATTCCCCGCACCCGAACGGCTCCAGCTTGAGCGCGACGTTGAGCGTGGCTACGAGGCCCGCCAGCAAATGGCCGCCGCCAACCTGCGCCTCGTGGTGAGCATCGCCAAGCGCTACCGCGACCGGGGCCTGCCGCTGCTCGACCTTATTCAAGAGGGCAGCCTGGGGTTGCTACGCGCCATCGAAAAGTTTGATGTTGCTAAAGGCTTCAAGTTCAGCACCTATGCCACGTGGTGGATCAAGCAGGCGCTCAGCCGTGCCCTTGCCGACCAGTCGCGACTGGTGCGGTTGCCCGTCCATCTGGGTGAAACGCTCAACCGCATACAGGCCACGCGCCGCCAGCTTACCCAGAAACTCGGACGCGAACCTAACGATGGCGAACTGGCGCAAGAACTGGGCATGAGCGAAGAGAAGCTGCGTGAACTGCGCCGCACCGCGCAGGACCC
>JAAUSQ010000297.1 GCA_012033195.1 Chloroflexaceae bacterium | reverse complement strand
GCCGGGTGTTAGCGCTCGATGTCGGCGGACGACGGATAGGCGTGGCGTTGAGTGATGAGGCGGGGCTGATGGCAATGCCGCTGACCACCCTCAAGGCCGACCCACGCGACCGCACCCTGGCGCACATTGAAGCGCTGGTGCAGGAATATAATGTTGATGAGCTTGTAGTGGGGCTGCCGCTTACGATGAGCGGCGAAATTGGCCCGCAGGCGCAGACCGTGCAGCAGTTTGTCGAGCGGCTCAAGCAGATACTGCCAATGCCGATCCACCTGTTTGATGAGCGGCTCACCACCGTAGTTGCCGAACAGATGATGCGTGATCTGGGTATCAAGCCCGAAAAGCGCCGCCAGCGGATTGACGAGGTAGCAGCAACGATTATTCTGCAAGATTATCTTGACCATACTCGGAGCCGGAAGGAGTGAGGGGAAGCGCAAAGCGCAAAGCGCAAAGCGCAAAGCGCAAAACTGGCCCACATTGACGTAAATTGCAGGCCATATCAGAGGTGACAGGTGTGGCAAACGAAAGCCGAAACGACAATCTGCGTGATCGTACCAAAGCATACGCAAGTCGGATTATTCGTTTGTATACCTATTTGCAAAAAGAGCATCATTATACTGACGCTGCCCTTATCATTGGCAAGCAATTGCTACGCTCAGGAACTTCTGTTGCTGCAAACCATCGCGAAGCAAAGTATGCACGCAGTAAAGCGGATAAAATTGCCAAGCTCCACATTGTGCTTCAAGAACTCGAAGAGAGTGCGTTGTGGATAGAATTACTACTTGAGCACAAAATGGCAAGCCTTGAAGGGCTACAGCAGATATTATCGGAAACGAATCAGCTCATTGGCATCTTTGTTGCCAGTATTAAAACGATTGAACGACACGTTTCCGAGCAGCAATAGTTTTGCGCTTTGCGCTTTGCGCTTTATTTCTTGTTCCCTGCTTTCCTGAAACCGAAACGCCTATGACCTACGAACAACCATTCACAGCGGCCCCACCGCTCAGTGCGGCAGAGATTGCCGACCTACTGACACGCACCGAGGGGCCACGCCTCGCCTTTCTGCGCGAGAAGGCCAAACAGAGCGACCTCGCCGAAACACTGGTCGCATTTGCGAATGGGCAGGGCGGCACGCTGATTATCGGTGTGAGTGGACGCGCACGGCCCCGCGTGGAAGGGGTGCAGGATGTACCCGCCACCCGCGAAGCCGTGCTCGAAGCGGCGCTCGAATGTACACCGCCGCTGGTGCTGCCGCTCCCTGCTCCCGTTGCAGTGGATGGTGCAACACTGGTGGTGGTAGTGGTGCCGCCCGGATTGCCACAGGTCTATAGCCTGCACGGAAAGTACTTGCAACGTGCGCAGATGACCAATCAGCCGATGCTGCCCGATGCGCTGCGCCGGCTGCTGATGGCACGCGGCGAAGTAAGCTGGGAGCGTACGGTTCCCGACGATGCCACGTTCGATGAACTGGACACCGCCCGCGTTGCCGCTTATATCGAGCGGCTCAGCAATGGGCTGCCCGGTGATACACTCGCGATCCTGTATCGGCGGGGCTGTCTGGCGCGAACACCGCAGAACGGGCCGGAAGAATACCGCCCGACCAATGCCGGGTTGCTGCTCTTCGGGCGCGAAGTTGAGCGACGCTTCCCCCAGGCCGAAATCACCCTGGTGCAGTATCGCGGCACCGACCTTGCCGACGAGTTCGAGCGCGAAGACATCTGCGACACCCTGCCCGAAGCGGTGCGACGGGCCGAGCGCTGGCTGATGGAGCATATGCGCAAGGGGAGCCGTATGGTGGGCCTGGAACGGCAGGACGTGGACCCAGTTTCCGCAGCCTGCCGTGCGTGAGGCGCTGGTCAATGCCGTGGCGCACCGCGACTACAGCCGACGCGGCGAGGGCATCCGGATTGCGCTCTTTGCCGACCGCCTCGAATGTTACTCGCCGGGTCGCCTGCCGGGGCACGTCACCCTTGAAAATATCGTTGCCGAGCGCTTCAGCCGCAACGAAACACTGGTGCAGGTGCTTGCCGACTATGGCCTGATCGAGCGGCTCGGCTATGGCATCGACCGGATGCTGATCCAGATGGAACAGGCCGGACTACCCGCGCCCACCTTCCGTGAGACGGCGGCGGGCTTTCTGGTGGTATTGCAGGGACAACCCGTCGAGAACTACCACGTGACCGGTATCGACACCAGCGAATGGGAGCGGCAGGGCTTGAACGAGCGCCAGATTGCGGCCCTGCTGCATCTCCAAGAGCATCGCCGCATCACCAACCGCGACTTGCAAGAGCAAGCGCCCGATGTGAGCGCCGAGACAATCCGGCGCGACCTTGCCGATCTGGTAGCGCGTGGCTTCTTATTAAAAGTAGGCGAACGCCGCGCAACGTATTATATTTTGAAATGAGCCATTGCCTGTCCCTCACCACCCGCCCGCAGCGCTGGCCGAGTGGTGGGGCTATTCGGCAGATACAGTACTGGAGCCTGACACCCTGATCAGACAACGTCCAACACCACGGATACACGCCCTGACCTACAAGCAGCAGCGCCAGGTACTCAATGCGCTCTGGCGTATGCTGCGGAACCCTGCCCAGCTGCTGGCCTTCCTGATGGTGGTGGGGTATGGTGCCATCAGTATCCTGATGATTGCCTTCTTGCTGATTGTGCCCATCCCCGCCGATTTCCGCGACCTGCTGGCACTGCTGGGGTTGCAAGAAGATATTCTGGCACAGTTGCAGAACCTGCGCGGGCGCTCACCCTGACGCTGCTGCTGCTGGCAAGCCTCGCCGCCTTCCAGAACCCGCTGCTCCGTTTTGCCAGTGCCGATGTAGATATTCTTTTCACCACGCCTGTATCGCTTGAGCGGGTCTTGCTCGGTCGCATCATGCTCAACCATATGCGTGCCTTCTTTGCGGCATACTTCTTCTGGGGCCTCGGCCTGATTATGCCGCTGCGGATTGCTGGCTTCGAGCCGTGGCCGGCGGGTGTCTGGGGGCTGTTTGGTCTGATGTTTCTGTTTGCCACCACCGACCAAGGCTTTGCAGCGCTGCAACTGGCCCTGATCCGCCACGATGTGGAAGCCGACACACGCACCGCCGCACCGCGTCCGATGAGCATCTGGCTGATGCGCGGGGCACTCACGCTGCTGATCGGGGCGCTGCTGCTGCTCAGTGCGGGTGTTGTGGTGCGGCTCGTGTCGGGAAGCTGGCTGATAATCGAACTGGTGCTGAGTACGGCAGGTGGCCCGCTGCTGCGGGTGCTGCTCTTTCCGCTTGGCTTTGCTGCCGACTTGCTGCTGCTGCCGATCAGCGAGACAAACCCGCTACCGTTGGCGTTCGGCGGGCTGCTGCTGCTCAACCTCGGCACCATCTGGCTGATGCTGCGCCAAGTGCGGCGCGGTGGGGCGGGTGTATTGCTCGAAGCGGCCCTGGCTCCGGCGGGTCGCCCTTCACGCTTCGATGAGATGCTGGTTGCAACCAACTTCAACCCGTTGCGGCTGCTACGGGTTGCCTGGAGCGGCGACTGGGCAGCGCTCGAACAGCTTCAGCACCAGACCGCCAGCATTGCCGGAACTGGCGCGGGAGCCAGTGCCCACGGCTGGCGGCGGTTGCTCGAAGTGCGCCGCACCCCGCTGCGGAATCGGCCTGGCAATCCTGCTGATGGGACTGGTGCCGCTGCAAATCTACGACCCCTCCGATGACTATAGCCTGCTGCGGCTGATCACGGCGATCATCTTCTCTACCTCGCTTGGTACACAACTTTTTAACGATGCCGCCGACCATCTGCGTTATGCCAACCTCGAACTGAGTGCGCCGATTTCGCGCTGGCAGATCCTCTGGTATGTGCAGGTGCCGCGTCTGGTGATCTACTGGCTTGGTGGTATCCTGTTGCTGGCGGGGGTGGTTGTCTTCTCCAGTTATGTCGAGTGGTTTGATATTCTGGCGCTCGTGTTGTGGTATCCGCTCATCCTTACCTCAATGCTGGCGCTGCGGAGTGTGCTGGTGTTTGTCTTTCCGGCGGCGGGGCTACCTGGTCAGCGCGACCCGGTGCAGGCGATGCTCGTCACACTCGCCAATGGCTTTTTGCTGCTCACCGTCGTCATGCTCTCGCTGGTACCATTCTGGGTGCTGCTCTTGCTCGATAATACCATTGACCTCTCGCCACTGCTCATCTGGCCCGTGGTTTTTACCGTCAGTAGTGCCATCTGCCTTGCCTCCTGCATGCTGCTCGTGTGGGCCTACCGCCACTACGAACCACAGGAGTAATGACGATGGCAATTGAACTGAAACCGCTTGCCCCCACCAATACTATTCTGTTTGCTCAGCACGGTTGGGCCGACACTGCCGCCGCCATGACCCGGCTTGGTCAGGCGCTGGCGGGTCCTGCCACGCTGGTAGTTGCCCCGAACCTCGGCTATATCAATACCTGGATACGCATTGCCCCCTTGATCGATAACGTCGCACAGATTGCAGCGCAACAGTTGCAGCACTACCCCAACGCCAAGATACGGATCATTGGGCACTCGATGGGCGGGTTGATGTGGGTTGAAGTGCTGCACCGCCACCCGGAATGGTGGCCCCGTATTCAATCGCTGGTGCTGGTCGCCTCACCCGTGAGTGGCGCACATCGGGGCCGAATGGTTGACCCGTTCGGGTGGGGCATTGGCATTGCGCGTGACCTGAGCGTGAACCGACGGAAACTGGCCGAAACAGTCGCGGCATCGATTCCCACGCTGGTGATTGCGGGCGATATCGACAACGGTAGCGATGGGGTGGTGCTGGTTGAATCGGCGCTACTTACCAATGCAACCTGTGTTGTGCTGCACGGACTCGACCACGCCACGCTGCGCTATCATCCGCGCCTGCTGCCCATTATTCGTCACTTCTGGCAGCACCGCACGCCCTACCCGCGCCTGACTATCGACCTTGCCGAAAAGATCATCGAGCGCCTCCAGATGGTGCCCGGTATGACGATCACACCACGCCGCGACTATATGCGGGCGCGGGTGCTGTATACCTTCACCAACGGGTTGACGCTCCGCACCTGGACAAATATGTTTGGTGTCAAGCATGTGTTCCTTGCCGATGAACGGGGCGCTCATCTGTATGGCGGGTATGTTGGCTGGCTGCACGAGCCGGGACTGAACAACGCCCTTCAAAACATCCGCACGACATACAGCGAGTATGTGGTAGAGTAGAAGCGGGGCGCGTGGCCCACCGAAGGTATCAGCATATGGCACATATTCTGTTGCTCTGTCCGTACCCGCCCTACCCACCCCGTAGCGGTGCGCACTGCGGATGTACAACCTGC
>JAAUSQ010000296.1 GCA_012033195.1 Chloroflexaceae bacterium | reverse complement strand
CGGGCATGGGCAACGACCGGACGTGGACCACCCGTGTCGGGCGGCTGGCGAAGGCCGACCGGATGCGGAAGGCGCTCGACGGGGCGGAGGACCCGGCGCGGGTGTCCAAGCCGGCCAGATGTTCGCGGACATGGAGAAGCAGCGGTTCGACCTCGAGGAGAAGCTCGGCATCCCCGCGCGATGCTCGGCGGCGTCTTCCACAGCGAGATGACGGCGCTGCGGGCGTCGTCCCGCAAGACGCTGGAGACGCTGGCCGACGACGTCCGCGGGCGGTACAAGGGCAAGTTCGGCCTGGTGCGCCGCGAAGTCACCGAAACCATGACCGACTGGCGCGTACTGCTGCCCGTGCTGGTGCTGTCGCTGGTGCTGCCGCTCGCGCTGACCGCCGGAGTGCCGTTTGCAATTGACTTTGTCGGCAGTGAGCGCCTCATCGCGCAGCTTGTCCCGTTTGGCCTGCTGCTGGTCGGCTTTATTCCGGCGACCTTCTCGCTGATCACCGCGCTCGAATCGTTTGTCGGTGAGCGCGAGCGCGGCAGCCTCGAAGCGCTGCTGGCAATGCCGATCACCAATGCGGGGCTTTATGTGAGCAAACTCGTGTCATCGGTCACCACACCACTCCTGACCAGCCTGAGCGCAATGCTGGTGGTCGCACTGGCAATGCGCACGCTCTACCCCGACCTGTACAACGCCGAGATGACCATGCTGCGCTTCTTCCAGTTGCTGCTGCTGATTGCATTGATGGCACTGGTGATGGTATCGGCGGCGGTGATTATCTCCAGCCACACCAGCAGCATCCGTGCTGCCAACTTGCTGGCGAGTTTTGTGCTGGTGCCTGTTGCTATCACCTTGCAGATTCAGGTACTCTTCTTTATTGCCGGACGGTGGGATCTGGTCATACTGACGATGCTGGTGCTGTGTGTGGTGCTGATTGCGCTGATCCGTACTGGACTGGCAACCTTCAACCGTGAAGAGATTTTGTCACGGGAGCACGACCGCCTGAACTTGCCGCAGGTGGTGGCAACGTTCGTGCTGTTCTTCCGCGAATACCAACCCGCCGGGGTCCTGCCCGACCGCTACGAAGGGTTGCCATTCTCAGCGGGCCGCTTCTATCGCCGCGAACTGCCGGCCCTGCTGCGCGAGTTGCGCCTGCCCTTGCTGCTAGCGTTTGGCGCGGTCGTGATCGGGGCGGTGGCTGGCTGGAGCGCATTTGATCAGGCCAGTGTGTTGCCACTGCACGAGGAGGTATTGCAGCGCGTCGGGCGCAACGTCGAACCCTCGCCCGTGCTGGCACTGGTTGTGTTTGCTAACAATCTACGTGTCTCGGTGCTTTCGAACCTGCTCTCGCTGATTAGCTTCGGGCTGTTTGCGTTCCTGGTGCCCGCTGTTGCTTCGCCCAGATTGCATTTGTCACTCGCATCTTGTTATTTTACGGTGCAGGCTGGTTCACTGGCGACGTGACCGACCCGGCCATGTTCCTGCTGGCATATGTCTTGCCGCACGGTATCATCGAACTGCCCACCTTTCTCTTCAGCACGGCGCTGGGCCTGCGTATCGGTGCATCGGTCTTTTCGACACCGGACGGCTTTTCGGTGGGCCAGAATATGCTGTGGGCCGTGGCAAATTACCTGAAGGCATGGCTGCTGGTGCTGGTGCCGCTGGTGCTGATCGCCGCACTGGTAGAAGGGTTTATCACGCCCCTGGTGGTGATGGCGCTGTATCCGTAACGGCACACGTGTTTGATTGGCGGGCCATCCCCGGAGACACGCATGCTATAATAAAGGGCAAATCACCCAAGAAGAGCGTCGGTGGAAGGCTTTCCACGCAGCAAACCCATACTCACACGAGAGGATGAATGGCATAGCTCTCCGGCTTGTGCTGGCGGTAAGCTGGCTGGTTTGGGTGGTCGGTATGCTGGTTGTGACGGTGCCCGTAGAATCGCAGCGGAAGTTGCTGGTCGGACAGGCAACCCCGACCTCCACAGCGGCGGCGTCCCCAACTGTGATGCCCGCTCAACGGGCATTTAATGTCTATATGCCGTAGAGTGGGCTTGCGCTATTGTGTGTAAATGTATGTGAGGAGCACAATGAACAAAAAAATCCTCCCTGGTTTGACGATTATCGGAGCAGCGTGTGCACTGATCTTTTCGCTGACCTTTGCTAATACGCCACCTCCGTCACCAGTACCAGAAACCCAATCACTTGCAACGACCATCACCGCCAATCCGACTGTTCTCGTGAAGTGTCAAGGCTCATCATTAACCGACCGCGATCGGCAACGTTGTATCGAAGCTGGTGGTATTATCGAATTAAAAGCGACTGATGATGCTCGATTATGGGCAACCACCCGGGCACGCCCGACCACAGCTCCTATGTCGGGGCTTGCTACGTCTGCGGCACTTGTAGCAGCAAGAGGAACTTTGACCCCCACCCCAACGCTGCCCCCCGATGGCATTCACCCAGAAGACAAACGCATTGAGCGGGTTATCCCGGAGGGTGGTGGAGGTAGTCTTCTCAGTTACCGCTACTTCACCAGTATCTGGCGGGTAGGGGCCGTGCTGTCCGAAGATCGAACGGGATATGCCTACTACCTGATGACACCCAAAGATGCGTGCGGCTTGAGCGCAACGACGGTTGGGCCAGACTTTTCCGGCTTACCAGCATATGAACGGAGTTGGGAATGTCCGGACCATATTGGCGAGATTCAGATTACCGATGTCACCAGTCAGACGGGCCTTGTCACCTTCACCAACTATACCCGGCCACCCTATGTTGCCAACCGCCAGCCGGATGTCAGGTATACACCTCCGCTCACCTGGACCGGAACGTTCAACCTTGCCACGGAGGAGTGGACATCGGAAGGGCACCCGTGGCAGCCACAAGCAACTGCGACACCACAACCTGTGGTGCCTGCTCAACCGGCATTCAATGTCTATATGCCGCTGACCAGAAGGTTCGCGCAAAGACCAACGCCGAAGCCAACGACCGAACCGCCAATGGCACCTGCTGATACGTTTTACGTTGATGAAACATATGATGATGATGTGGAATTTCTAGGGGTTACGAGGCTGAGAGCCTATCGCATCGGGTATCTTGCTGATGTGGGTGCTCCTCGGTTCATTGACGATGAGTTCACTAGTCGAATTATTCTAGCGTTCGGACGACAAATTGATGACTTCGTCGATGATAGGGGTAATCAGGTATGGGGAGTAGATTTACCGTTTGCTTCTGAAGGTCGTCACAGTAACGAATGGGTGAAAGAAGTGACTGAGGCTTTTATTGCAGGCTACAATGCAGGACATAATCAAGTTTCTATCATAGCAATTGGAACTAGCAATTATACACCCGGCTGGAACTGTGAATCGGGACTACTTGAAGGAAGAGACCCTGTGGTTTCAGAAAAATACAGAGAGGCTGGAATCATTTGGGCGGATCTCCTTGAAGAAATACAGAGGGGTCCTTATGTGGCAAGGCGAGGAGCTATTGACATAGAGTCCTGGGACGACCCTGCTACTGCTCCAAATACAGATGAGGAAAGAGAATTCATAGCTTGTGGCTTAGGAGCTTTAGAATGGCAAAATGGATATATCTCTCGAACAACTTTGCCTTTAATAAACTTTGGATCTAATGCATATGGAGAGCGTAATGACCAGTGGACCGAATTGGATATGTTCTTGTTAAATGATCGCGCAGACACCATTTCACTTCCACAAGTTTATCGTGATATACCAATTTACACAACACGGTGGACAGAGATCCTGCAACAATTTCCTTTCCAATTTGATGGGGTAACTTCAACAAATAGTACTGGGGGACTAGGATGGCAAGAATCTTGGATAGTATTCGATGATGCTCTTGCACAAAACGGGTATCCCAACAACGTGAAGCCAGCAGTATCAAGTTTTTACTATAACCCAACTGATACACCTCTAGTAGAGTCTCGATGGAGTTCTGTACAATGAACCATAAAAGATTGTTAATGAATATGATATTCATCGTGAGCCTTATGGCAGGATTGATCATCCTGGTGAGGATCAGTACCGATGCTTCGATTATCGCTCAAGAGCCACGCTGTCCCGAAGATTGGTATAAGAATCCTCAGCATCCCAATTTTGAGCAATGTTTGGAAGAAGAACGGGCTGGTGTTCAGCAGCGTGTTCAGACTGAGGCAACAACTTTGGCGCTACAACAAACACAATACGCTATGCAGCCCGCCGCTACCGCGACAGGCGAAGATGAGTTGTCGAATACGCCTGTACCTCCCCACTTCATTCCTCCCGCTATGCAAATAGTCAAGCCGTTAAACCCTGAAGACTTTATCGATGGCCCTCCATATATGCGTCATAGCAACAGTACATGGCAACTTGGGGCAAGGACGGGAGTTGATCCGTATGCTTATACACGCTTCTACTTGCAATCATTCAGGGCAAGTGATACTGCTCCGGCCAGATTAGCAATCAATCCATTTAGTAATGCGATTACTCCCGACGAATGGAATACGTATGCACGAGAGTGGGAGGTGCCATCATTTGTCGATGCAATCACGATTACCCAGGTTTCCGATATTACGATTACAACCACGGGTATTGAGGGACAGGTATTTCTGATAACTTCAAATAACCAAACAGCATTCTTTAACCTGACGACAGAATCCTGGACCCTGGCAGGGCACCCGTGGCAGCCCGCCGCTACCGCGACACCACAACCTGTACCATAGATAGATAGATTGAGGCATAATCAACGATGCGTGAGCTGACGACCGAACTGGAAACACTGCGCGAGCGCCTGCAATTGATCCAGGCCGGGCTGAACCTGCCCGTCAAACAGGCCGAGATTGCGACCCTCGAAGAACGGGCCGCCGACCCCGACCTGTGGAACGATCAGCGCGAGGCGCAACGGGTGATGCAAACGATGACGCGCCTGAAAGAAGATGTAGAAGCATGGCAGCAGCTTGATACCCAGCTTACCCACGTCACCGAACTGGTTGAGCTTGCGGTGGCCGAAGACGATGAGTCGCTGCGTGATGAAACGCTGCACGAGCTTGATGCCGTGCGCGACCGCATCGACCGCCTGGAACTGTCGCTGCTGCTGAATGGCAAGTACGACGACCGCGACGCATTCCTGTCTATTCAGGCGGGGATGGGCGGCACCGATGCCCAGGACTGGGCCGAGATGATGCTGCGTATGTATCTGCGCTGGGCCGAGGCCAGAGGCTATACCAGCAACGTGGTTGACCATAAGCCCCCGGCGACGAGGCGGGCATTCAAGAGCGCAACATTGGAACTGCGCGGCCAATGTGTATGGCTATACCAAAGGCCGAGGTGGGG
>JAAUSQ010000295.1 GCA_012033195.1 Chloroflexaceae bacterium | reverse complement strand
CAGACCAAGGCCGGTGCCGCCGTACTTACGCGTGGTTGAGCTATCGGCCTGCGAGAAGGTTGGAACAGGCGTGCAACCTGTTCGGGCGTCATTCCGATGCCGGTATCGCGCACCACAAAGCAGATCCACCCCGGGTCACCCGGTTGGTTCCTCACATCCAGACTGATTATCCCATGCGTGGTGAACTTGGCGGCGTTCGAAAGCAAGTTTGAGCAATACCTGCCGGATACGGGTTTTATCAATGTGGATGAGAGGCAGGTTGGGGGGCACTTCTTCGTGCAGCTTGATCGGCTTATCTTTTGTCAGACCAATGACCGATGCCATGGTGCTATGCACAAGGTCGGCAATCGAACACGCTTCGATGAAGAGTTCCATACGGCCAGCTTCGATCTTGGCAAGGTCGAGAATGTCGTTAATCAGGCCCAGCAGATGCTCGCCGCTGACCTGCACGCGGTTGAGATAGTCGCGCTGCTCATCGGTGACAGGCCCACGCACGCCGCTGCTGATGATGCGGGTGAAGTTGATGATCGAGTTGAGCGGGGTACGCAACTCGTGCGACATATTCGCCAGAAACTTGGTCTTCAGGTCGCTGGCTTCTTCGGCGGCGCGACGGGCCGCTTCGGCCTCTTGCAGGGCGCTAGCAAGCTGCTCGGTGCGTTCGGTAACCCGCGCCTCCAGCACTGCATTGGCCCGTTCCAGTTCATCGGCAGCAGCGGCGGCGGTGGCAAGGCTGCGCTGAAGCCCCTGGATCAGATAGTTTGTTGCAACAACGATGGTCGCAATCAGCAGCAGATAAACCGGAATACTATCACTGACAAACGTGCGTTCAAGGGCTGGCAGCGCTTCGAAGGGCAACACAAACCCTGGCCAAGAACTCGCCATCAAGATAGTTCCCATTAATACAATGGTGAGTGCAAGAATACTCAAGCCGGAAGGAAGCCCCAGTAAAAGCGTCGCCAAGATGGTTGCCACACATAGAAACAGAATACCTTCCCACGACACCCCAAAGACATAAAACTCACTTACCCCAATGATCGTGAGTGCCACAATCGGAACAGAAGCACGGAAGCGGTAGGGAGTCTGTCGGGCAAAGGTCGCAAGTAAGGTAATGCCATAACAGATAACATACAAGGCGGTACGGATAAGCGGGAATGGCTCACCGTTTACCTGCGACAGGTGCCAGATCTTAAAGATAACACTCGTCAGTGCAAGTGATCCAAAACCCAACATTGCGTACAGAATACCCTGCAAAATCGCCTCACGCCATTCGTGCAGCGTGCGGGTTGCCACTGGTGTTTTCAGCATCATGTTCATAGTGTGTCTTCGCTGCGGAAGTAGGGTATATTACCGTGCCCGCCAGACTGCGCCCCCCTGCAAAATCTCGGTGATTTGCTGCGGGAAGCGGTCGAAGTCGAGCGGCTTGCCAATAAAGCCATCGAAGCCTGCCGCTCGCGCCTTCGCTACATCTTGCGGCAGCACGTTGGCAGTTACGGCAACCACGCGGATATGCTGGAGTTCGGGGGCCGTGCGGATCGCTTTTAAGACGGCATAGCCGTCTTCGTAGGGTAATTGAATGTCGAGCAGGATCAGATCGACGCGTGGCAACGAGAGCGCCAGCTTGATACCCTGCCGGCCTGAGGCGCGTGAGTTGATGTACTTCACGCCGGTCATCCGTAACAAGTCGGTCATCACCAGCAAGTTATCGGGATTGTCCTCAATAACCAACACATATGCATCTTCCGGTTGCATTAGCCTTGCTCCTTGTTCAGGTTCTGAATATTCTCGATATGCTGCAAAATAAGTGCACGACTGTCGGATCGAAGTGTACGCCTGCTTGTTCGTCCAGATAGGCTTTAATGCGTTCGAGCGACCATCGCTTGCGGTACGGTCGGTCGGAGCCGAGCGCATCGTAGACATCGATGACGGCAAAAATACGCGCTGCGAGGGGGATTTCTTCATGCTTCAGACGGCGCGGGTAGCCGCTGCCGTCCCACTTTTCATGATGGCAGTAGGGTATGTCGAGTGCTGGCTGCAAGAAGGGGATCGGCGCAAGCATGTTGTACGCATAGATGGTGTGCTGCTGCATAATAGTATATTCGGTCTGGGTGAGTGGGCCACTCTTGAGCAGGATCGCGTCGGGCACGGCCATTTTGCCAATATCGTGGAGGATGGCTCCACGTCCGATGTGTACCAGGGTTTCGTCATCAAAATTCATCTGGCGCGCCAGTTGCAGGGTCAGTTCGGTAACACGGCGGCTGTGGCCTTCGGTTTCGGCGTCGCGCAGTTCGAGCGCGTGGGCCAGCGCCATAATCGTAGCGTCGTAGGCCAATGTTAGTTCATCGTTGGTGCGTTGCAGTTCGGCAAGCAGTTCGGCGTGGTCAATCGCAATAGCCGTCTGCCCTGCCAGTATATTCAGAAAGCTGAGCCATTCTTGATCGGGTTGGATCGGTGTGCGCTGAAACAATTCGAGCACGCCCTTGACCTGGTTGCGAGCAATCAGTGGTACACCATAATACTGGGTCAATTCCTTGTGTGTTTCAAGCACGGGGCTTGTACAGTGCTCACTGGCTCCGGTCTGGTCGATGCACACCATGCGCTGTTCGGTGGCAACCCGTACCGCACAGGTATTGCCGTTCATCGGGTGCGACCGTTGGTGTATGGGGAAGTGCAACCCCCGACCGGCAATATACTCTATGGTGTGCCCAACCGGGTTGGTGAGCCACACCGCCGCCGCGTCTACCTGAAGCTCGACGGCGACCTGGGTCAGTGCGATATCAAGGGTCTTGTACACATCCTGATTGGTGGCAATCGCCTGGTCAATCCGTTGCAAGGCTTGAATATGAGCCAGCCGTTTTTCAGTCTGGGCCATAGATACTCGTAATTCGCGCTCAACCTCTTCGAGGCGAGCGTTACGTTCGGCAAGTTCCTGGGCTTGCTGTGCAAAGCAGTGGGCCGATTCTTCGGCGCGGCGGGCGTGCTCGCGTGATTCAAGCAGGCTCTGCTCCAGGCTCTGCAATAGATAACTTGTTGACATAATAACAATGATCACCACAAACATAAAGAGCGCTAACTGGTCGATCATCATCAAGTTGTCAAGGGCCGTAATCGTACGCTCGAAGGGAAAATCGAGCCATTCGATCCAGGGAGCTATCCCCGTAATGACCAGCAGGATGGTAGTGGCGGCCAGCAACCCCAACCCCTGCCGCAGCCCAAAAACAGCGTCGTCAATGCAATGGTTGCAAACGCTAGCAGCAACCCGGCCCGACCATACCAAAAAAATGGAGTTCGATCAAGCTAATAGTATAAAGTGCTGCCAGAGGCACGCCCGCCCGTAGGGTCAGGCTGAGGCTGCGTTGATACATCAAAATAGCAGCGATCCCATACACTGTGATGTAAAACAGCACACGCAGCATAGTGACAGCCGCTTCGTCGGGGGCGGCATGCTGAACAAGGTCAATCACTCCCGTGATGAGCGCAACCCCTCCGAACAAGAGCAACAACGGAATAAGGCGATGTAAAAGGGTTTCGCGCCAGTGGTGCAGCACCTGCCCACCCTGTACCTGATCAACCGTCGGTTTGTTCGCTGTGGGACGTTGAAACCAGTCAGTATTATTCTTCATAACAGAAGCTCTAATGAGTGATATTCTTACTGTCATACTGGTCACCACCTGCCCTTCGGTCGCAGGGCCTGACGGATACCGGCTTGCAGGGTGCCGTAGGTGACAATATCATCAAGATTAATTCCCAGGCTGACAAGGGTCTGGGCAATCTGTGGCTGGATGCCGGTGAGGATGACCGTTGCTCCTAGCAGGCGCGTAGCATGGGCGGCCTGGATCAGCGCCTGTGCGACTTGGGTATCCACGACCTTGATACCAGTAATGTCAACAATAGCGATGCTGGCATGCTGGCTGGCAATCCCTTCGAGCAAAGTCTCCATCACCTGAATGGCGCGTTTGCTATCAATGGTACCAATCAGTGGCATAATTACCATCTCATCCGTAATGGGCAACAGGGGCCTTGAGAGTTCGCGAATAGCGGCTTGTTGTGCATCAATAATGTGTTGTTGGAGTTGTTGCCGCTCGGCTTCGTTCTTTTTGCGCTGGCTGATATCGCGTGCAATACCAACCATCCCCTGAAACGCGCCCTGACTATCCTGGATACTGAAGACCGAAACTTCAACCGGGAAGGTCGTTCCGTCCTTGCGGCGATTGACACTTTCGCCGCGCCAGTTCCCCTTTGCATCACCTGCTGCATACCGGCTCCCAGCATCCGGGCACCTTCGGGAGCCACAGTCACGCCAATGGGCATTCCAATAATTTCATCACCATAACCATACAGGGCACGATGGGCCGGGTTCGAGGAGACGATGGTGCCGGTTGCGTCGGTGAAGCTAATGCCGTCGTTCGCTCGTTCGACAATCAGTTTATATAAACGGAGTTCTGCTTCCTGGTCGAGCATTTGCTGCTGTAGTTCGGCATTCAGGGCATAAGCGCTATACTCGGCCTGGTCGTATTGGAACAGCTTTTCGAAGGTGGCTGCAAGACAATTGCCGGGAAGTGGTACGGCGTGGATAACAAAGGCGTTTTCAATTGTTTCATCATCCGCATTGATGACTTCGAATGTGGCGGGGCTGCCAGAGCGAACAACTGAGGCATACAGTTGGGGGATACCCTGTGCGCGTAAGTCGGGGGAAGTTTCATCCAGGGTGCGCCCGATTGTCCCGACTGATGCAACACCTGTCAGATGCTCGCTGGTCGGGTTGGCATCAATCAGGCGCAAGGTTGTGTCATCGTTTATATCTTCCATATGGTATACGCGGACTCCCACTGGAAGCTGGTTGACAATACCACGATAGACGGCAAGTTGCTGTTCCAATCTTATTATATACTGCTGCAACTCATCTATCGAGGTTGAATCATTCATTTTGTGCATTTTCCCCCTCCTTAGCCTTAAGAACCGTTTACCGATTATATGAGCGCTACCTGTTGCTCAATAGTGGTGATCAATTCGCTCATCGCCTGTTCCCAATGTGCGTGGGCTGCATCGACAGTCAGGATGTGCGGATTGAGGACCAGCAGATGTTCGAATGCGTCTGCCTCGGTATCATCGAGCCGTACCACGCTTCACCGGTGTAGTTCCGCAAACTAATTTCAATGCTGAGACTAAAGAGTGAGCTACCATAGATTACAATCGTTTTTTGTTTGCCATTGCCCACCTCTTCTGTCGGCGTGGCAAGCTGCCAGAGAGCATGCATCTCTTCACCCCAGGCATAGTATATAAAAAAGCGCTTGCTATGTCTTGGGAAAAGGGGTACAAAAAAGTGAATCA
>JAAUSQ010000026.1 GCA_012033195.1 Chloroflexaceae bacterium | reverse complement strand
CAATTCAACACTGTCGCCACTGCGGACGATGTTTTCGCTGCCCACCGCAATGATCACCCGACCATCGCGGATTTCGCGCACATTGCCGACCCCAATTAAGAACTCAACATCGTCGAGTTCGAGGAATTCTTCAAGATCGATTTCCAGCAAGACTTCATCGGCATCGTCAACGTCGATCTCGTTGCTGATATTGATCACAAGCACCACAATCACGATGTTGTTTTCGATCACGATATTTATATCGGGCGTGCGGATGATGATGCGTGCTGGTCGGTCGCCATCATCGCGATCATCGTCATCGTCACGGTCGTCATCGTCATCATCATCGCGATCATCGTCATCGTCACGGTCGTCATCGTCATCATCATCGTCATCGTCATTACGTCCGTCATCATTGCCACATAATGGGCCAAAGATGACGCCATAGCCGACATCCGAGGCAGCACTGACAGCGACATTGACGGGCCGAAAGCCAATGACGTTATCGAGCGTGACGCTAAATAAACCTGCTTCGAAACTAGCGTCGGTATCCCAACGAATCCCCGATAAGCCCGTCTCCGGGTCGGGATTGACTGCCCGATTGGGTGAAGGTGAAGCCCCGGTCGCCACACAACCGGGCAGGCTCAAGACCCAGCTTTCCAGGTCGGGCGGCGTGCCAATTTCTTCAACCCGATACGTCCATGTAGAAGTGTTGTTGCCGTTGTCTACCGCACTGACAAACGAGATACGGTAGCCGCCGCCAATGATAATAACACGTACAACGTCATCGTCATCAGGCGGGGTGGCGGTTGCATCGGGTACGCTGGTGGCGGTTGGCGTCAGGGTTGCTGTCGGTGTCACTACTGGTGTGGCGGTTGGCGTCAGGGTTGCTGTCGGTGTCACTACTGGTGTAGCGGTCGGGTCGGGCGTTGCTGTAAGCGTCAGCACGTCGGTTGCGGTTGGAGCCGCCGTTTCCTCCGGCTCCTCGGTTGCCGTCAGCACCTCAGTTGCCGTGGGCGATGCGGTCAGGTTGGGCGTTGCTGTGGGCGTGTGCGTGGCCGCCTCAGTTGCCGTCGGTGTTGAGTCAGTTTCATCGTCGGTGGGGGTCGAAGTTACGTCATCGGGAGCAATGGTCGGTGTTGCGCTTGGTGTGGTGGTAGCCTGTTGCAATGCAGGGCTGTGCAGCGGGAGCACGGCCTGCGCAAAGCTGGGCAACATCAGGAATACAATCAGGACATACGACACAAACGAAGTATACATGCAAATCTCCTTAATAGATGTTGTCGCTCTACAGTGCCAAACACTGCACAGGCGACAACACGGCGTGTTGGTATACTTCTCCCCCCTGTTATAAAAATAGGGTTAATAGGCTTTCGAAATCAATAGTACTTTGGTAGTGCATTATTTTAAATAAAAATAATCGATATATTAATTCCTGAACCCTATGCTGATTGGTTTCTAGCATGCAACGCAGGTAGAAGGCTTTCCCGAAATCCAGGAAGCCGACTACCCTAACGTAATAGGGCGGCGAGCCGATTGAGTGGGCGAAGCCATCCCTAGTCGGTTGCAATACCGTTACTGCCGCGACGACCGCTAATGCGCTGGTGCTGGTGGTACACTAATACTGTCCGTAGGCGCGGGTAATTTCAAACTGATAAATCAAGCGCTGCTCATCGATCATAGCCTGCAAATATTCGTCAATATCCTGTGGATCGCCTGCCAGGGTGCGATATAGTTGCAGGTTCAACTGCGGCGCATCGGGACCATCCAGAATGGTGACCGTTGTTTCCAGGCCCAGCCAGTGGTACGGGTTGGCTTCATCCAGCACACACAGCGTTGCACGTGGGTCGCGGCGCAGGTAGCCCGTGCGTACCCGTGTGGCAGTGCTCGAACTCCACAGCTTACCATCCACCAGGTTCATCACAATACGGGCAACGTGCGGTGTGCTGTCGGGCTTGATTGTCACCATAATTGCACCGTGGTGCTGCGCTAAAAATTGTCGTACTTGCTCATCCATCTGCTCAACCTCCTTGGAATGTGCTCAATGTATTGATAGTGTGAAGCCATGCGCTTACAGTCGGCATAAACAGCTTGAAGCCGCCCCGCTGGATGCTATGATCGGTGCCAAACATGGTGACAATCTGGCTCCCAAGCGGCAGCGCGGCCCCCTGTGCCGCAAACAGCAATTCAGGCGGAATCACCGTGTGGCGTGGGTCGGCAACCAGTAACAGCACGGGCACCCTTATTTTGGCCAGCAGCGGTGTGATATCCCAGGTACCGCTCTGCACAAAAAAGCCCCGCACGGCCTGCTTATGACATGCGGCCAGGGCACGCGCTTTCCAGTACACATCGCATGCGTGCCAGTCCGGGTTGCGCTCGCGCAGCACTGGCTCCAGCACCTCAACCGCCCCACCCAGACCATCCAGATACAGCATCAACCGTTCGCTGCCATAGTCGGGATTCATCCGCACTGCCGGGTCAATCAGCACCACCTGCTTGAGCGGCGGTATGCCCGCAGGCGGGTCGCTTGCCAGGACAATCGCGGTTGCACCACCCCACGAATGCCCGATAATCACGGCTGGCTCGGTGGTGAGCGCTGCCAGCGCCGCCCCTGCCAGCGCTGCAATATCCGGTATAGTGTGTGTCTCCGTTGGTGCGCTCATTCCGTGTCCGGGCATATCCAGCGCAAACACATGGTAGCCCGCTTCCAGCAGCACAGGCGCAATACGCCACCACGCCTGAGCATCGCTGGTAATGCCGTGCAGCAAGAGCAGCGGTGCGCCGGTGCTGCCCCATTCCAGGTACGACAGCCGCACCCCGCCCGCCGCGACAGTGCCACGGCAGGGTGTTACTCCTGCGTCACATCGTGCCGCCTGTATCATTCTTCCCACCTTTCCCACTTTCAAGGGGTGCTCAACCCGACACCACCTGCACTTCGGGCAGGGGCACCTGGGGACGGCGGATCTTCTCGGTGGGAGCCAGTACTTCGGCGGTACCCAGCACCACCGCCTCACCGTTCTGGTTGACACCCTGACACTCAAACACGACCCGCTTCTTCTCGTCGTTCTTCTCGGTCGCCATCACCGTAAACGTCACAACATCGCCAACATAGATTGGACGCCGAAAGCGCAACGACTGGCTGAGATAGATTGCACCCGGACCGGGCAGTTGCATGCCCAGCAACGTCGAAAAGAAGGCACCCGTCAGCATGCCGTGGGCTATCGTCGTCTTAAACATTGTACCAGCCGCATACGCCTCATCAAAGTGGGCCGGGTTTACATCGCCCGACAATACGCCGAAAATATCAATATCGCGGCGGGTGAAGGTGTGCTCAAGGCTGGCGGTATCGCCAATCTGGATCTCGTCATAGGTGCGGTTTTCAATCGTGATGCTCATCGTGGTCTGTGTCCTTTCTTGCTCTTGGCTCAACGCGAACGCTGTGCAAACGCCTGTACACCAGTAATCTCGCGCCCCACAATCAAGGATTGGATCGTGTCGGTGCCCTCATAGCTGTATAGCCCTTCGATATCGGCAAAGTGGCGGGCTACATGATATTCAAGCAATATCCCGTTGCCTCCCAGAATATCGCGTGCTTTGGCGGCAACCCAGCGGGCTTTTGCCGCGTTGTTCATCTTCGCCAGCGATGCCATCGCGGGGGTGAGTTTGTCCTGCGCCACAAGCTGACTGAGCCGCAGGCTGAGCAGTTGCATGGTGGTAATCTCGGCCAGCATTTTTGCTAGCTGCACCTGGATCGTCTGGAAGTGGGCCAGCGTCTTGCCAAACTGCGCCCGTTGCTGCACATACGCAACCGCCGCCTCGTAGCAGGCCAGCGCATGCCCCAGTGCTTCCCAGGCAATGCCAGTGCGGGCCGTGGTCAGTACCCGTGCAGTATCCTTGAAACTCTGCGAACCGGGCAGGCGATGGTCAAGCGGTACCCGCACATCGGTCAGGGTAATGTTGGCCTGCGAGAGCGCCCGCCCCGCTATTTTGCCGGTGATGGGTTGGGCATCGAAGCCGGGGGTACCCTTCTCCACCAAGAAGCCGCCCACGTTGCCATCGTCGTCGCGTGCCCAGATGATAATCAGATCGGCGAAGGTGGCGGCACCTACCCAGCGCTTGGCCCCATCCAGCACATAGCTGTTCCCATCGCGGCGGGCGCGGGTCTCCAGCATCACCGCATCCGAGCCGTGTTCTGGTTCGGTCAGGCCGAATGCTCCAAGCTTTTCGAGGCGGGCCATGGCGGGCAACCAGTGCGCTTTTTGCTCCTCCGAGCCAAGCATCGCCAGCGTGGTCATCGCAAGGCCCGTCTGCACCGCGTGCAGCGTGCTGATGCTACCATCGCCGCGTGCCAGTTCCATGCTCACCAGTCCGGCGGCAACGTGGCTCAGGCCAGGGCAGCCATAGCCCGCAATGGTGCCGCCTGTAATGTTCAGTTCTGCCAGCGGTGCCAGCAGCGGGAAGGGAAACTCGGCCCGCTCCCAGTAGCCATTGATCACGGGCAGTACGGCACGCTCGCAGAACTCGCGCACCCGGTCGCGCACGGCCCGCTCGTCGTCAGTGAGCAACGCATCCATCAGATACAGATCGGTCTGCTGTGCTACCGCAAGCATTGTCAACTCCTTTGTTTGCTGCTGTCCTTCCAGGCTCCCGCCTCACCCCTCGCGCAGACGGGCCATGCTGTAGGTGTCGATGTAGCGTCCGGCGCGGAACGCTACTGCGCGATGGGTGCCTTCTATTTCGAAGCCAAACTTTTTGTAGAGTGCAATGGCGGGCGCATTGTCTGTCCATACTTCCAGACCGAGCCGCTTCAGGTTCAGCCAGTTGTCAGCCAGATCGATCACGGCAGTCATCAACTGCGAACCAACGCCCTTGCCTTGCCAGTCATCGTGGATAGCAATGCCAAGTTCGGCGATGTGGCGCGAACGCGGGTTGCTGTTGATGTGCAGCCCACACGAGCCAAGCACCTCGCCATCGGCGGTGCAGGCCACCAGAATATAGTCGTTGTCGTCCAGACTTTCAAACCAGCGACGCGCCTGCTCGATGCGCTGAAACGGTACCCGCATCGTGCCCCAGATAACCTGCGGGTTCTGCGTAATCTGGTAAAGCGGCAGGTAATCGTCGGGGGTCAGCGCCCGCAAGATAATTGCCATCAACTGCCTCGGCGGAGCGATTGCTGAAACGAGCTATACGCCAACCCCACACCGAGCAAGGCCATTGCCAGCACAACTACCACACTCAGCAGCAGCGGGAGCGTGGGCAGCGTTCCGAAGGCCAGCGCCCGCACCGCATCGATCAGGTAGGTGGCCGGGTTGAACAATACCACTACACGCATCCAGGTAGGCAGCACCTCCAGCGGGTAGAGCGCATTGGAAGCAAATAACACAGGCAGGTTAAACAGAAAGATCATGCCGTGATAGCCCATAATGCTGCGCGACTGGGCGGCAATTGCCAGCGCTATCCCACTGAAGCCCACCGTAAACAGCGCAATCAGCAGCAGCGCCGCCAGCCAGCCAAACGGGTTCCCCACCAGTCGCGCCCCCATCAGAATGCCAATTAGCAGCATCAGCAGGGCTTGCAGCATGGCTTTGGTGGCCGTGCTAGAAGCATTGCCCAGCAGAATGCTCAGGCGCGGAATCGGTGATACCAGGTATTCTTTGGTGATACCACGCAGCCGCTCATCCAGCAAGATCAGGCCGCCGCCAACGGCTCCCCCAAGCGCACTTAGCGCGATGATACCGGGCAGCATATACGACATATAATCGCTACCGCCGACATCCCCGACGAGGCCACGCATACCAACCCCAAACAGGACAACCCATAACACCGATTGCAGCGCAAGGCCCAGCGCTTCTTCGGTGCTATGAAGGAATTTGTTCATGTGCTTCGACCAGATCACATACGTTGCATACATATCTCTCTTCTCATTTCCAGGCTAGCTACTCTGCGGACGATACTCCATAATCCATTCCGGGTGAGCCGGTGCAGCAAAGCCATACTGACTGTACAGTGTATGGGCATCCAGAGTGTGCAATACCCACTTGGGCATGGCTTGCAGCGCCGGATGCGCCAGCACGCACGCCATCAGCCACTTGCCCAACCCGCGCCCACGATAGTCTTCTAGCACAAATACATCGGCAAGGTAGGCCACCGTGCAATAGTCGGTAAGCAACCGCGCAAAGCCCGCCTGTGCGTTGTTGTAGTAAATACCAAAGCACAGCGAATGCTCGATAGACCGTTCCACCGCCGCACGCGAACGGCCCTGCGCCCAGTAAGAACGCTCGCTCAGATAGCAATGAATAGCAGCTATATCGAGCCGCGCCCGGTCGGTGCTGATAACAAACTCGCCCTGCTGCCATTCGATGTGTTCCATCAACCTTGCTCCAGTTAATCACGCAGGGCACGCCCGGTATAATGCAAAAATGCATCACCCAGGGTCGGGCGTGCTACAGTAATATCTTCCACTCGGAAGCCGTTGCTGCTGGCTGCATTAACAACATCAACCAGGCGGCGGTTGCTGTTATCAACATAGATATGGATAATGCCAGCCGGAGCATCAATGTCGATGCGCTGCACAAACTCCAGGCTGTGTAACCGATCAACAAAGTGCAGATAATCACCGATGCCCTGCACCCGGATCAGTTCGGCCCCGATGGTGCTCGATAGTGCGGCAGGCGACCCCTCGATCACCATTTTGCCATTGTCGATAATGCCCACCCGTTGCGCGAGCGCTTCGGCCTCTTCCATATAGTGGGTTGTCAGCAGTACGGTCAGGCCCCGCTCACGGTTGAGCATCCGGATATAATCCCAGATGCCCACGCGATTTTGCGGGTCGAGGCCCTGGGTTGGCTCATCCAGAAACAGGATCAGCGGATCAGTCATCAAGCCACGTGCCAGTTCGAGCCGTCGCTTCATGCCGCCTGAATACGTCTTTACATCGCGGTCTATCGCTTCTTCAAGCTGCACCAGCGCCACCAGATCGGCAATGCGCTGGCGGCGTTCGGCACGGCTGAGGCGGTAGAGTTGCCCGTGAATATCAAGCACCTGCCGCCCGGTCAGGTCGCGGTCGAGCACAATATCCTGAAACGTCACCCCGATATGGCGGCGCACATCGGCGGCCTGCTTCACAACATCAAAGCCAGCCACCTGTGCTGTACCTGCCGTTGGCAGCGTTAAGGTCGTCAGGATATTGAGGGTTGTTGTTTTCCCGGCCCCATTCGGGCCGAGCAGCGCATAGATCGAGTTGGCAGCCACGACCAGATCGACCTGATCAACGGCTGTTACGTCGCCATAACGCTTGACGAGGCCACGCGCCTCGATTGCGGCTGTTGGCAGTGCCATGCTCCTTCCTCTAACTCTCTGCTCGCGTTATCTGCTCATTCATTCAATTGCCAGCCATTCGATATCGAGCCACTGCTGGCCCGGTACATCAAGCAAGCCCCACCCGAAGCGCCCCCACGGTTTGACAATTGCATACTGGTTATCGACCCAGGCAACAAAACAGAGCGGCCCGCGTGGTGAGGGGGCGTTCAGCAGCACGGGTTGCCCATCAACAAAAAAGTGAGCCACCTCGGTGCCCCAGTCCAATGTATAGATATGCCATTCGTCCATAGCACTATCAAGCAGTTGTTCTTGCACCCGTACCGCCTGCTGAATAGGGGGCCACAGCCGCCGATAGAGTGCAGGTATGTTCATCAGCAGCGCCGCCACGGGCGCAAGCGGCAGCAGCGCCAGTGCCGAGGGACGCAGGGTATCAATCGTTGTTGCTTTCCAGCCCCAGCCGGGGGTGTTGCTATCAAGCTTGATATCGCCCGGCTGTGAGCCGTGAAAGAACCAGATTGCACGCGGTAACACGGGCCAGTACCCCGGTGCGACCGGATGGTTCCAGAAGCCAAAGCCCGCTGTGCCACGTAGCTGCTGCGTAGGATGCGAGAAGCGTGCCCGCAGCGTGAGCCGTAGCGGAGGTTGCCAGTGAAAGGACGAACGCGGCAGGTCGTTTGCGTCGTCAAGCTCGGCATTGCTATAGCCCTGCCGCTGAGCATCTACCGTCATCAGCCGTAGCCGATTATCGCCCGTTTCAAGCATTGCACGCCCCGCCACAAACCGTCGCCAGTGTGCGGCAGGGACCGGAATAAAAGTTGTCGTATAACCTTTTCATTGTGCCCCTATTGTAACAAAATTCAGCCCGTACTTGGCGATACGAGCCGCGCCTGTGTATGTGGAAATTAGCACAGAAGCGGCTGTCAACCTCGTGTACAATGAAAAGAAAGCAGGAGATGTATCAGTAGTAAAATTGAAAAACCAAGGAGCATTATAATGGCACGCGCAGTTGTGAACGGGGTTGTGCTGGCAGAAAGCGATGCAGGACACGTGGTCGAAGGGAACTATTACTTCCCGCCGGAGTCGGTCAACTGGGATTATTTCACCGAAAACAGCCGCCACACCACCTGCCCGTGGAAGGGACAGGCCAGCTATTATGATATTGTAGTAAATGGCGAGACGCTGTCGGCGAAGGCGTGGTACTACCCCGAACCAAAGGACGCTGCGAAGCAGATCAAGGGGCACGTGGCCTTCTATCAGCCGCCTGTCACGGTAGAGCAGTAGCGATAACTGCACACCAACCCCCGATACGTTGGGGCTATGCCCTCGCCCATCGCCCCGTGCCCATCGCCTACCGGGTGGGAACGGGGCTGGGGTGAGGGATTTTTGAGCGCCGGTCACAACCAGTAAAGGCATCGTATGGAACTATTTAGCATGACCGCCCGCGACCCACACAGCCGCGCCCGTGCGGGTGTACTTCAGACGGCACACGGCCCGGTTGAAACACCAATTTTTATGCCGGTCGGGACACGCGGCACGGTTAAAGCACTCAGCCCGGAAGAACTGCAGCAGCATCGGGCGCAGATTATTCTCGGCAACACCTACCACCTCTACCTGCTGCCCGGTCACGAACTGATTGCGCGACGCGGCGGGTTGCATACCTTTATGCGCTGGAATGGCCCGATCCTGACTGATAGCGGCGGCTTCCAGGTCTTCTCGCTGATTTACGGCTCGATTGCCGATGAAATCAAGGGGCGACGACCGGCCCACCCCGAAACCATGCCCAATATGGTGCAGGTGACCGAGGATGCTGTGATCTTCCGCTCGTATATCGACGGCTCAGAGCATGTCTTTACCCCCGAACGTAGCATCGAGGTGCAGCACGGCATCGGAGCCGATGTCATCCTGTGTTTTGATGAACTGCCACCCTTCCGCGCTGGCTACGACTACACCGCGCAGAGCCTGGAACGTACCCATCGCTGGGAGCGGCGCTGCCTCGACTATCATCATCGCATCTACCCGCCTGAGCAGTATGCCGACACGGTGCCGCCCCAGGCGCTCTTTGGCATTGTGCATGGGGGGGTGTTCCCCGAACTGCGCCAGCAAAGCGCCGAGTATCTGTGCGAATTGCCTTTTGATGGGCTGTGTATCGGCGGCTCGCTTGGCAACAGCAAGGAGCAGATGTATGAGGTAGTCGCTGCCACTACGCCGCACATGCCCGATAGCAAAGCTCGTCATCTGCTTGGCGTGGGCGACCCGGATGATCTGGTTGAGCATATCGCGCACGGCATCGACATGTTCGACTGTGTCGCCCCCACCCCGCCTCGGTCGGCACGGTACCGCCTTGGTGCGCGACCGTGAGCGTGGCTGGAAGCTGAACGTCACCAATGCCGCACTGCGCGAAGACGATGGCCCGCTTGATGCGTGGTGCGACTGCTACACCTGCCGCAACTATTCACGGGCCTATATCCATTATCTTTTCCGCGCCAAGGAGCTATTTGGTATCCGGTTGGTGAGCCTACACAATGTTGCCTTCTTGCTCAAGCTCACCAACGAAGCCCGCGCCAGTATTGTCGCCGGACGTTTTCCGGCCTTCTATCGCGAATGGCTCGGTAAGGAGTTGGCGGGGTAGCGCTGCGGGGCCATATGTGTTACCGTACGGCGTAGGGCAGATAGACCACCGCTACCACCTCCGCCGGATCAAGCGGCACACAGTCGGCGGTGCTGCCCTGCACGGTTACCCCTTCTGTTTCCAGGCTGTCCCGAAAGGCCGTAATGCGGTAGGTGTAGGTTCTGCCACATTGCAGGCTGGCCGATGTATAGGTGCGGGTTGCAGCGTCCACCGTATCAACCAGTATTTCGGCATTCACCGTGTTGCGGTAGATGCGGAAGCCATCCACAGCATCGCCCCCATAGCTCCAAGTGAGTGTTATGCTCTCGGCAGCGGCAGCGGCTGCCATCACGTCGGAAGGCTCGGCGGGTGGTTCGGGTGCGGCAAACAGCAAGCCCGTATTCAAAGCATCACGCTGGAACATTGGCCAGCTTGACACACTCGCATCGCTGGCGGGGAGCGACCAGACATTGATACCGGCACGCTGGCCCACATCGGGGCGCGAACCACCTGCGGCAATTAGTTCGAGTGTGCCGTTGTCATCTACATCGGCAAGCGCTGGAGCGTTCAGCAGCGAATAGCCGGTATAGTACGAAGGCTGATCGGGCGGGTTGATTGTCCGGGCTGTAATCTGTTGCCGATTATGCACATCGACAACTGCCACCTCCGCTTCAATATTGATGAATACATCTTCAAAGCCGTCGCCATTATAATCGCCGAGGACCGGTGAAAACAAACTATTGGTGTTGCCAAAACGCGACTGTATGCCTTGCTTCCATAGCATCTCGCCGGTTGCGCCATTAAACACAAGCACTTCGCTGGTTGAGCGCCCCCCGATAACCACTTCCAGCCCTGCATCACCATCGACATTGCCCAGTGCGGGTGCGCCAGAGAGGACATCACCAATATTCTGGGTGGTTTTCCAGAGTAGTGTCCCATCGTGATTGAGGGCCGTGATATAGCGCCCTACGTTCGGTTGCTGGGTGGCAAAGAAGCGCCCCGAACCAAAGACAATTTCAGGCAGACCATCATTATCAATATCGCCCACCGCTGGCGATGAAACAACAATTTCATCCTGGTACCACGGCTCCCACAGGTCGCTTGCATCGTTATCCAGGCCGAGCACATACCCACCATTGGCGGCATCAATCCCGATTACAACTTCGAGCGCGGCATCCTGATCTAAATTGACGAGCGCCGGCGATGACCAGACTGTATCACGTGCAAAGCGGGGCCAACCCGGTACCAGCGATCCGTCGGGGTTGCGAACATAGATATACTGGTCGAAACCACCGTATACAATTTCCAGTTCTGGGTCGCCATCAATATCACCAATCGATGGAGAAGAAGCTATCCCATCTAGATAACCCGCGCCAGATGGTGCATTGGATGTATCACGAGCGAGTTGCGGCCAGCCAGGGCGTACCTCGCGGATCGTGCCCTGTGCTGTCAGATTGAGAACAACAATACCGCCGTGGGTTGGTGTTTCCAGAATATCACCGACGGCGGCTATGACTTCCAGCGTGCCATTGCCATCCAGGTCGGCGACGGCGGGTGCAGTGCGGAAGGGCGTTGAACGTTGGGCCGGTAGAATACCATTACCCACCTGCACGGCATTGTTAACAGCCGCACTGATACTGAACTGCCACAGCACACGCGCCTCAGGGCTGATCTGAATAGCAAACAGGACACCGTTGCTATTGCCGACCAGCAATTCAGCAGTACCGTCGTTTGTCAGGTCGGCCATTGTCGGAAAACCATACTCAATGCGGGCGCTGTTATCAATATAGAGTGGAAACCCGGCAAACTGTTCAGCTTCAAAAGCACGGGTCGGGGTGGGGATAGCCGTTAGTGCTGCAAGCGTAAGCGCAACCAGCAGACACAGTATTGTTACTGTGCTGGTACGTTTATACCCCATTCTTCTTATTCTCCTTTGCAAAGCTATTCGAGATGCGGCATATCGCCATGCCGCAGCAGCTCTACTCTATCATGAAACAGCAATTCGGTCATTGAGGTGTTGCGGATGCGCCCGTACTTCTGCCACGCCAGCGATGCATCGCGGTCGAACCAGTAGGCCAGCGCTACGGCAATCACCCCAAGATGGGCCGCCACCACAATAGTTCTACCGTCGTTGACGGCCAGCAGGCCATGCAGTGTGCCCACAACCCGCTCGGTGAAGGTTGGCAGCGATTCGCCACCAACAACATCCAGATCGGTGAGCGTAGCCATAGCCTGATTAAACTGGTGATCGTCGCTATCTTCGAGATCGCCGACATGCACTTCTTTCAGCCCGTCGCGGGTCTGCACACTCAGGCCGAGTGCCATACCCACAAGCTCGGCGGTCTGGTATGCTCGCCGGAGCGGGCTGGCATAGAGCACGTCGGCGTGGGTGTAGTGCTGTTGCATCCATTCTGCGAGACGTTGCGCCTGCTGCTGGCCCAGTTCCGAAAGGGGGTCATTGGCCCAGCCCTGGACACGGCGTTCGGCATTGGCAATAGATTGACCGTGGCGTACTAGCAACAGGCGCGTCGTTTTGAAGCTCGTCATGGTGCAGTATGTTCCTTCCCAGATACTGCTTTAGCGTTGAAAGTCGGCGTGGGCCACCCCGATGATGTGTGCCCCGGAGTCGACATACACAACATCACCTGTGACGCCGCTTGCCAGATCGCTACACAGCCAGATGGCAGTCTTGCCCACATCCTCCGTGGTGACATTGCGACGCAGCGGGGCACGTTCGGCAAACTGGCGGTGGAGTTCGCGGAAGCCTGCAATGCCGCTTGAAGCCAGCGTACGGACTGGCCCTGCACTGATTGCATTGACCCGAATATTACGCGGCCCAGGTCGGCGGCCAGGTAGCGCACACTTGCTTCGAGCGCCGCCTTTGCTACGCCCATCACGTTGTAGTTGGGCACCACCTGCCGCGAGGCATGGTAGGTGAGCGTCACAACCGATGCACCATCTGCTAGCAACTCCGCCGCTCCCTTGACCACTGCTGTGAGCGAATACACGCTGATTTCCATCGCGGTGAGAAAGCCCTCACGCGATGTCTTGAGGTATGAGCCGCTGAGTTCGTTGCGGTCGGCAAAGGCAATCGCATGGATCAGAATATCGAGATGCCCATAGATATCACGCACCCGGCTCATCAATGCATCGATCTGCTCATCGCTGCCGACATCGCACGGTTCGATGAGCGGCGCATTCGAGCTCTCGGCAAGCGGGCGCACGCGACGCTCCAATGCTTCGCCAACATACGTAAACCCCAGCGTAGCCCCCTCGCGGTGAAGTGCCTGTGCGATTCCCCAGGCCAGCGAGTATTCGTTGGCAACACCCATAATCAAGCCTTTTTTTCCATCCAGCAAGCCCATTGGTCATCTCCTTAGAAGTATGAGATACGGTACAGCCCTGTCGCATCACTGTGCTGTATCTTACCATACCCGGCCCCTATCCCGCGCAGGTGATACCAGCAGCGTGCCCCAGCCGTTTGATAAGTGGTTCTCACCAATCAGGTGCCGCAATATCATACAAAATCGTTTCAGAAAGTGTATTATATCTATGTAGTACAATCAGTGTTTTTTGTGGAATGGATTACAGGAGTATCTACAGTATGAGACGCACGGTGTCGCAATCACGCCAGCAGCCACGCACGCCCCTGCAACGCGACGGGCTGACGTGGCTGTGTTATGGTATGATTGCCGTTTTTGCCTTCCTCCAGGCGTCGCTTGCGGCAATGTTGCCGTGGCTACGAGACGAACTCCAGATGAGTTATACGCTTGCCGGACTACACCTCAGCGCCCTGGCCTTCGGGGGGTTGCTCAGTAGCAGCTTTGTCAGCGGGCTACTCGAACAACGGCTGAGCCGACCGTGGATCTTGTGGGGGGGCACCCTCACCATGCTTGTCAGTGGGGTGGTGCTGGTAACAAGCCCCCATAGTAGCGGCACGCTGCTCAGCGCTATGATGATTGGTATGGCAGGCACAACCACCCTGATCGCAGTGCAGGCCCTGTTGTCGGAACGCTACGGCTCCAGGCGGGCAACCGTGCTGGTCGAAGCCAATACCGTTGCCAGCGTTGCTATGAGTATGGTACCGCTTGGTCTGGGGGCACTGGTGCTGATGGGCGGCAACTGGCGCATGGTGCAGGTATTGCCGGTGCTGATTGTGCTCGGCCTGGTGCTGGTCTACCGTCAGCAGAACATTCCAGTGCAGGAACATAGCTCGACCACAACTGGCGCAGGACGGCTGCCGGGTGCGTTCTGGCAATACTTCTTGATGATTACGATGGGCGTTGCGGTTGAGTGGTGTATTCTGGGATGGACCGGCACCATGCTTGAAGAGGCGGGCGGGATGTCACGCGAAGTGGCGGCGCAGGCGCTCAGTGTGCTGCTCGTGGCGGCAGTATTCGGACGGCTCGCAACCAGTCGCCTGTCGCAGATGTACAGTGTACCTACGTTGCTGCTTGGTGCAGTTGCCTCAACCACGCTCGGTGTGGCGCTAATCTGGGCACTGCCGACGGGTATGGCATCGTGGGTTGGCGTGGCGCTGGCGGGCGCGGGCGTAGCACAGTTCTTCCCGCTGGGTGTGGCGGGCGCACTTGGCACTGTACCCGAACGCGCCAGCCTTGCCAGTGCCCGCACCACCCTGGCAGGCAGCGTGGCGGTGCTGGTGGTACCGTCGTCGCTTGGCTGGGTCGCCGATCAGGTGGGGTATCTATCTGGCCTATAGCGGTATCTTTGTGTTACTGCTGCTGCTAACAGTGCTCATTGTGTGGGCACAGTGGCAGAGCCGTGCGGCGGCGCAGCCCGCAGGGGTATAAGAAGCGCAAAGCTCAGGCGCGGGGCGAGAGGTACAGGGCGCGGGGAGCACACTCCCCCGCGCCTGAGCTTTGCGCTCCGTGCATACCCTTCTATAATACAGGGGAACGTGTGTACGAAAGGTTGCTGTATGAGTAGTTCACCCGCTCCCCTGGCTACGTTTCCGGCGACAGCGCGGGCCGCGTTTGCGGCACCGGGCCTGGCAGAGCGCTGGGCCGCCGTGCAGGAGCATGTCCACCCGTGGCTTGCCGCCCTTGCCGAAGCCATTGAGCACACCGCCGCACAGCACATGCCACGTGCGTGGTTGCTGTATGAAACAAGCTATAAATCGCAGCGTTATGTCAATCGCGGGCAGGGTCGCCGCGCCCCGCTCGATGAATATCACGTTGCCTTCGACCGTCCGCCACGTGGGTCGGGCGTGGTGGTGAGTGTGAGCGGTGCAGAGCAGGCAGTGCTGGTGGGGCTGCAACTGTGGGGCGCACGCAAGCCGCACCTGGGTGATGTATGGCGCAGCAGTCGCGCCCTGTGGCAACCGCTGGTTGAACGTATTGCCACCGAAGGGCAGGCCCGCTTCACGGCTCCGGCCCGTAGCCGCACCCCTGCCGACGACGTGGCCCCGCTCTGGATTGACCAGTATCTCGATGCACGCGGAGCCAGTTATCTCTGGGTGGGCTTTGTTTATCCCTGGGAAAACCTGCCTGCCAACCTCAGCGAGCAACTCGGTGCAGATGTGCTGGCGCTGCTGCCGTTGAATGAGGCGTTGATGGAGCAGGCCGAAGAACACACCTCGACCGGTGCGGCACTGCTGCGTGAGCAACGCGCTGGCTACAGTTCGGCGACGGGAACCCCCGATATTACCACGCTGGTAGAGCGGGTGCAGGGGCGCGGCGTTGCCCTGAGCGCAACGCTGATCCGCGCCTACCATGTGGCACTTCAGACACGCCCGCTGGTCATTCTGCCCGGTATCAGTGGCACTGGTAAAACGCGCCTGACCCGCCTGTATGCCGATGCGGTGCATGGGGTAAGCGCCGAGCACAACCCCTACTATCTGATTGTGGCGGTGCAACCCGACTGGCACAATGCCCGCGACCTGCTCGGCTATTATAATAGCCTGACCGGGCGCTACCATCCGACCCCCTTTCTGCGCTTTCTGTTGCAGGCGCAGAGCGATCCACAGCAACCCTATTTTGTCTGCCTCGATGAGATGAACCTGGCCCGCCCGGAATATTACCTTGCGCCGATCCTGTCGGCCCTGGAAACACCAGAGCGCTCGATAGACCTGGGCACGCCTGCGAGCGAAGCACAGATGGTCAGCGGCGAGGGCATACGCAGCCCGCTGCGGCTACCGCTAAATCTATATATGACAGGCACGGTGAATATTGATGAAAGCACCTACCCGCTGAGTGACAAACTGCTCGACCGGGCCACCGTGATTGAGTTGACACAAGTAGACTTGGCCGGTTTTCGTGCCAGCTACCCCCACCCGATTGATGACACGTTGTGGAACGTGCTGACCGACGTTCACGCCCTGCTGACCCGTGCTGGTCAGCCGTTTGGCTACCGTGCGCTCCGCGAGATGATCCAGTATGTGGAGCAATCGGCGGGCGTGTTTCCGCCGCAGCAGGCGCTTGATCTGGCACTGAAACAGCGGGTACTGCCCCGGCTGCGCGGCGAAGACACCCCCCGCCTGCGCGAGGCACTCAGCGACCTGCTTACGCTGTTGCTTGGGCAACCACAGCGCACATGGCAGCGGGCCGCACTGGTGGACAGCAGCACCCTTGCAGCAGCCACCTACCCCGAAAGTGCCGCCAAAATGCGCCGGATGCTCGAACGACTGGAGCAGGAAGGATTCACCGATTTTTACGGATGAGGCGCGGGGCCAGGGTAACCAATGCCGCGCCCCTCACGCCTGCTTCCAGACCTCGTGCAGCAGGTCGTATGTGGTCGGGTGAGCATGCAGGTTTTTAAAACGACCATTGGCAATCGCCCACATCTTGCGCCAGTAGCTGATCCCAATCGGGCCGCGTTCCTGCATAACATCCTCGATGCGGCACATCAAGGCGCGGCGCTGCGCTACATCGAAGGTACCCTCGGCCTGCCGCACCAGATCGATGAACTCCTGATCCACCCAGTGTGTTTCGTTCCATGATGTTGGCTGCCCCTGCGCATCGGCAACATAGCCCAGCGCCAGCACCATCGTATCAAGTGGGCGATGCTCCCAGGCGGTAATGCCCAGATCAACCTCGCGCCATTGCTCCCAGTAGCGTGCTGGTTCAACGATATTCACATCGATAATAAAGCCACCTTCTGCCGCCAGCATGCGCAAGGTGTTTGCCACTTCTGGCTCGCTGTAGTCGTTCTTGGTCGTCAGGGTCACGTTCAGGCCTTCCGGGTAGCCTGCCTCGCGCAGCAGCGCCCGCGACCGGGCCGGGTCGTATTGCGGAATGGGCTTTTCGCAGTAAGCCGGATGCACAGGCGCAACGTGGGCATCAATCGCCAGATCGCCCTGCCCATAAAACGACACATCCAGAATGCGCTGGCGATCCTGGCAAAACTTAAAGGCATTGCGTACCCGTACATCGTTCCAGGGTGGACGATCTACACGCATACGAATAACAAGCGCCTGCGCCGTGCTGACGGTTGAGACAACCACCCCTGGCACGGTTTGCAACTTCTGCCAGTCCTCGGTGCGCGGCCGATAAAGCGTATCGATCAAACCTGCCTGCATCGCCTCAACGCGCTCATCAGGTGTTAAATTGCGGTATACTATCCTATCAAGGTAAGGCAGCGTCGCACCATCCGCGCCGATGCGCCAGTAGCCGAAACGCCGGTTGAAGATGATATGTTCACCTGGCTCATACTCGGCCAGCATAAACGGCCCGGTTCCAACGGGCGAGCCGATAAAGTCACCCTCGAAGCCGCGATGCAGCACAACTGCCGGATAGTGAAAGAGATACTCTGGCAGGCCAATCTGGGGCGTATCGAGGTAGAGCCGGATAGTATGGTTATCAACGCGCTCAATGTTGTGAGGTTGCAAGAAGGCCAGCAAGTCGCGCATCGATGAGCCAGTGGCAGGGTTGAGCCAGTGGTTGAGGCTGAAAATAACATCGTCGGCGTCCAGTTCGTCGCCATTGTTGAAGGTGATGCCCCGGCGCAGGCGCAATGTCCAGACCTTTACATCAGCGGAGGTTTCCCAGCTTTCAAGCAGCCAGGGATGGGTAATGTTGTCGGCATCCGTCAGCGTAAGGTACTCGCCAATTTGCCGCACCTGATTGGCGCTATGACCCCATGATAATTGGGCCGGGTCGGACGACTCCAGCAACACATCCGAGCCAATAGTGAGGGTGCCGCCACGGGTGACTGGTTCGGGAGTGGGTGGAGTTGTGGGAAGCGTTGGCAGCGTGCCTTCAGTGAGGCCACAGCCGGCCAGTGCCAGCGCTGTTGGGAAGGCCGTACCAAGCAGGGTTGCCATCCGCAAAAACTCACGCCGGGTTATCTTGCCGTGTAACAGATCTTGCTGCAAAATAGCAACAGCCGGATGTTGGGATGATCTTGAGTTCATACTCTTGCACTCCTCCAGATGCGATATAAACGCGGCGTGATAAAATCCACGAACTTGTAAAGCAGGCGACGAGTGATGTGGACAATTGCCATTGTATCTTGTATATATTGCCTATTGTAACCGAAGACTGATTGAAGTAGTATATCCAGATATACCAATAGCACAACGCTTACCTATTGCACCATGATGTGAATCGCTTATCTACAAGGAGGACCAATGCGTACTGTACGTTCCCTGTTCCTGCTGCTTGCCATCCTGCTGCCACTGCTGGCAGCCTGTGGCGGCACACAACCAACTGCACCCGTAGAAGAACCACCAGAAGCCCCGGCTGCCGAAACCGAGCCAACTGAGGCCCCGGCTGCCGAAACCGAGCCGGCTGCCGCTGGCGATTTCAAGCTTGGCCTGGTGACGGACATCGGGCGCGTGAATGATGGCACCTTCAACCAGTTTGCCCACGAAGGCGCACTCCAGGCAGCCGAGGAGTTCGGGCTAGAGTATCGCTTCATCGAAACCCAGGCCCAGGCCGATTATGAGCAGAACATCCAGACCTTGCTTGAAGAAGACTTCAACATCCTGGTAACCGTCGGCTTCCTGATTGCGGATGCCACCTATACCGCCGCCCAGGAAAACCCCGATGTCATCTTTATTGGTATTGACCAGTCATTCACTGGCAACCGTGCCCTGCCCAATCTGGTAGGCATCCAGTTCCGCGAAGATCAGGGCGGTTTTCTGGCGGGTGCACTAGCGGGGATGATGACCCAGACTGATATTGTGGGCGTGGTCGGTGGTATCGATATTCCGCCGGTCAAGCGCTTCCGCAACGGCTTCGATAACGGCGTGGTCTACATCAACCCCGATGCTACCTCGCTGGGTGTGTATATTCCTTCCTTCACCGACCCGGCCCAGGGTGCCAGCGCTGCCGAGCAGTTTATTGGCGAGGGTGCCGATATCATTATGGGTGCGGGTGCCCCACCGGAAGCGGTGCGATTGCTGCCGCTGCCGAGCAGGGCGTGTTTGTGATGGGTGTTGACCAGGATGAGTACCTTACCACGTTTGGCGGTGGCACGACACCGGGTGCCGACCGCATCCTGACCAGCGCTATCAAGCGCGTTGATGTGGGTGTGTACGACGAAGTGCAAGCCGTTGTTGAGGGTACCTTCGAAGGTGGGGGCGACTATGTGCTTGATGTGGCGAACGGCGGCATCGGTTATGCCTCTTACAACGAAACTGAAGACGAGGTGCCCGAAAACGTAAAGGCCCGCATGGAGCAGATCGAGGCGCTGCTGGCGAGTGGCGAACTGACCACGGGCGTTGACCCGGCCACAGGCGATCCCGATGCGGCAACCGTGCCAGAGCCGAACCCCTTCGACCCGAACGAAGAACCTGTCGAAGTGCCCGAAGCAGCAATGGCGGAAGAAGCGGCTATGGAAGAGCCGACCGAAGAGGCCATGGCCGAGGAAGAGCCAACCGAAGCCGCCACCACGGGCGCAGCGATGGAAGCCAGCGATCTGCGGGTTGGCCTGGTGACGGACATCGGACGCGTGAATGATGGCACCTTCAACCAGTTTGCCCACGAAGGCGCACTGCAAGCCTCGGAAGAGTTCGGGCTAGAGTATCGCTTTATCGAAACCCAGGCCCAGGCCGACTACGAGCAGAACATTCAGACGCTCGTTGATGAGAACTTTAACGTGATTGTCAGCGTCGGCTTCCTGATTGCGGATGCCACCTATGCCGCCGCTCAGGAAAATCCTGATATTACCTTCATCGGTGTTGATCAAGACTTCACGGGTGAGCGTGCGCTGCCCAACCTGATTGGTATTCAGTTCCGCGAAGATCAGGCGGGCTTCCTGGTGGGTGCGCTGGCAGGCATGATCACTGCGTCGAACATCGTCGGCGTGGTCGGCGGTATCGACATTCCGCCGGTCAAGCGCTTCCGCAACGGCTTCGATAACGGCGTGGCCTACATCAACCCCGATGCTACCTCGCTCGGCGTGTACATCCGTCCTTCACCGACCCGGCCCAGGGTGCCAGCGCTGCCGAGCAGTTCATTGGTGAGGGTGCCGATGTAATCTTCGGTGCGGGTGGCCCCACCGGAAGCGGTGCGATTGCTGCCGCTGCCGAACAGGGCGTGTTTGTCATCGGTGTTGACCAAGATGAGTACTTTACCACATTTGGCGGTGGCACGGCACCGGGTGCGGATCGCATTGTGTCCAGCGCTATCAAGCGCGTTGATGTGGGTGTATACGACAGATCCGGTCGGTGCTAGAAGGCACTTCGAAGGTGAAGGCAACTACATCCTGAACGCGGAGAACGGTGGTATTGGCTATGCCGATTTCCACGAGACAGCCGACCTGATACCGGCGGCAGTGCAGGAGCGCCTGGAAGAAATTGTAGAACTGCTAGCCAGCGAAGAACTGACCACTGGCGTTGATCCGGTATCGGGTGACGTTGACGAAGCAACTATTCCGGAGCCGGAGCCGTTCGAGGGCTAGACCTTCCGGCGATTACCATCACTTGATACACGTCCCCTCTCCTGTCACAGATGGGAGAGGGTCTTTTTTTGCACCTGAATTGCTCTAGAAGAGCAGAGATGTCCTCTGTTATAATGATACTGTATAGGAAAAGATGGCATACTCGTATCGGCTGAATCCTTGCTGCTCTTCGACGGTCTATAACCTCACACGAGATGCAAAGACGGGGAGCACGGCGGTGCGTGTTTAGCACAGCATCTCACCCAAGCCGGTACAGATCTGCTCTGGCCTGCGATGAAACTGTACAAATGATGAGACAAGGAGTGTTGCAAATGGAAGCTCAGATTGGCTTGACGAACGAACAGACCGATGCCGTGCATACTATTCTGCGCCGTGTGCTGTCTGACTCGTATGTGTTGTACACCAAAACCCGCAACTACCACTGGAACGTAACCGGGCCGCACTTCCATAGTCTGCATGAGATGTTTCAGGATCAGTACGAAGCATTGGATGAAGTGATTGACGATACTGCCGAGCGTATCCGCGCCGTTGGCCCCTACGCAATCGGCACCCTGGATGAATTTAGCGAGTTCACCACACTGAGCGAGCATCCTGGTGTGTATCCCGATGCCCTGACGATGGTTGGCAATCTGACAGCCGATTATGAAGCGCAGGTGCGCCTGCTGCGCCAGGATGTAGACGACTGCACCGACAAGTACCATGATATGGGCACCGCCGACTACCTGACGGGCCTGATGGAAAAGTATGAAAAGACCGCTTGGATGCTGCGATCCCTCGCTAGCGGCGATCATACGGGCTAGCCAGCGCACGCCGCACCACCGGGCGGCGGTGGTGCACCCGGTATGGTTCGTATCACCCTCCCACTGGCGGGAGGGTCTTTGTGTGTTGCACAGGCAAAAAGGATTTGACGAACACGCCAGAACCGTGTACAGTCAGTGCAGATAAATTCTGGTGGCTTCGTTCGGGCCACGGTACAGCTACGGAATTGGTTTTATGGAGAAGTCTTCAGCCCACCGCAAGACGTACAAGCACGAGCGTCAGCCTGCGCTTGAATTGAAGCAGGCCCTAGCGCGTGATCAGCTTGTGCTGTTTTATCAACCAATTCGGCATCTCTTCACGCGCCATATTATTGCCTGGGAGGTGTTGGTACGCTGGGAGCATCCCGACTGGGGCATGATCCTGCCCGATGCGCTGCTGCCGCTGGCCGAAGAAAGCGGCCTGCTACGTGAGCTTGATACCTGGGTGCTGCAAAATGCGTTCCAGCAGGTTGCCGTCTGGATGCAGGCCGGCCACGCGCCGCCCATCTCGCTGCATCTGTCGGAGGCATCACTCTTTGCCGATGATCTGGTGGTACAGGTTGATACACTGCTCAATGAAATGGGTATCCCTGGCCCACAGGTGCTCTTTGAGATTGACTGGCACATGCTAGCGGCGGTTGATCCAGATAAAGCCGCACAGCGCCTCAGCGAACTGCAAGGCCTGCTGGCAATGGTCGCGCTTGATCGGCTGGATGGCAGCGTGCCGCTGGCGCTGCTGCAACAGTTGCCCTACGATATCGTCAAGATCGACCGCTCGTGTACGGCGGTGGTGGGACAGGATTACCAGACCACCGACGTTATTCAAACCCTGCTCAATATGGCTTACCATCGCGGCGCAACACCAATTGTAACAGGTGTTGAAAACGACGCCCAGTATGAGTGGCTGCAACAGCTTGGCTGCGAATATGCCCAGGGCTACCGCCTCGACTACCCGCGCCGCGCCGAAGAGATCGACCTGGCCGCCCACGCCGATGAAGTGCTTGATATTGTGCTGGCAGAAGATACACCACTGGCTGGCGCACTGCCGCAAGCGCTTGCACCCGTGCCCTTCCCCGAAGAGTTGAGCGATACCGAGGCGGTGCGGGTGGCCTATGCCGACGCGATCGAGCGCATTGCTAGCTACCTCGATAACAACCTTTCAGTGCTGGTAATATGCGACAAGGCGCTGGTTGAACGTATCGCGCACCACGCCGTGGCCCTTTCGAGCAAGACGGCAGTGCTGGCAGATAACCCAATTTCGATAGAGGACGAAGAAGCCAGCCACCGCGAAGCACTCAACGACTTGCTAAACAAGATGCAACCCGCGCAGGTGCTGGTGCTGCATCACCTGGATGTGGTGGTGGATAACCGCGCCGACTGGCCCCTGATCAATAGCGCCCGTACGCTGGTGATGCAACTCTACCGCAAACAGCGCCACACGCCGCTGTTGCTGGCCTTCACCGACCCTTCGCTGAATGTGCCGCGTATTCTACGCGACCGCTTCGAGGTGCGGATTGAGATCGGCGGGTTGCACCGCGACCGCCTGCCGTTACTGGTCACCCGTGGCGAACGCGACTGCTTCTCGCGCTTTGATGTGGGTATGTTGTTTAAGTACGTCGCCCATTTTAATGTTATTCAGTTGCGGCAGGCGTTGCGCTATCTCCATACCACCAACCCCCCTGGCACGCCGACGCGCCACCTGCTGCGGCAGTTGCAGCCCTTCAGCCACGAAGACCAGATTACTATTGAAGTACCAGATGTCACGTTTGATGAGATTGGCGGCTATGCCGATGTCAAGCGGCAGGTCTTCGAGGCTATCGAACTGATCACCGGGCGACCCGTCCCCTACAGTGCGGATGGTGAGCCATACACCCCGCCCAACCACGCACCCGGCCCGGAGACGGAAGCGGGGCGCGAACTGCGGCAGAAGCTCGCGCCGCGTGGCTTTGTGTTTTATGGGCCACCGGGCACTGGCAAAACATTGTTTGCCCAGGCGATTGCCAACGCGATGCACGCCACGATCCAGATGATCAACGGGCCAGAGATTATGTCAAAATGGATCGGGGAGAGCGAAAGCAACCTGCGCCAGATTTTTGCAATGGCCCGCCGCAATACGCCTGCCGTCATCTTTTTTGATGAGTTTGATAGTATTGCTGGCAAGCGCAGCGGCTTCAACGATAGCGGGAGCCGCGAGATGAACGCGGTTGTTTCGCAACTCCTCACCGAGTTGGATGGTTTCGATGCCGATCAGGACTTGCTCGTGATTGGTACCACCAACCGCCTCGATATGATCGACAAAGCGCTGCTGCGTCCCTCGCGGCTTCAACCCATTGCAATCACCCTACCCGACTACGAGGCCCGCCGCCAGATCTTGCAGATCCACGCACGTTCGTTTCAGCTTGCGCCGCCCGAAGATGAGATGATTGATTTTCTGGCCCGCCATAGTGAGGGCTTCAGTGGTGATGAACTGCGTTCGGTTATGCAGGGAGTAGCACGGCGGGCGCGGCGCGGCGAGGTGGTAGACCGCGAAACATTCCAGACTCAGCTTCAAATTGTCAGCCGCTACCACCGCGACCATCACCGACTCTCGTTCGATGGCGAAGATCCGCTGCGCTAGGGGTATCGCTACGAGGTCAGCATTGCATTCGTCGCTTCGGTGGCGGGTGTGGCAGTCGTGCGGCACCGTTCGCAGATACCAAACAGTTCGAGAATATGGCCCTGTACCTCGAAGCCCTGCTGTTGAAGCAGGGTGGTCAGGCTGTTGATAGCCTCGCAACCGGGCACAACCAGCGTGGTGCCGCAGTCGGTACAGACGGCATGGTGATAATGTCCGGGCAGCATCCGGGCATAGGTATGCTCTGGCCCGTCGCTCTGCACCCGTGCAATCCAGCCCGCACTTCGCAGCCATTCAACAGTGCGGTACACCGTCGGGCGACTGCTCGCGTTGCGCTGATCCACCAGTTCATCCACCAGTGTTTCAGCCGTAAAGGGCGCGTCGGCGTGGGCAATCCAATCGAGGATCGCACGGCGCGGCATCGTCAGGCGCTGCCCACTGGAAATAAGCATCTCTTCGACACGGTTGCGCCACATTTCAGGCGCAAGATCAACAGGCTCCATATTCAATCCATCTAGCTGTATCCATAGGTATGACTGCCACACCCCACACCCACGGCCCCGCTTCTACGGACAGAGCGCGGGGGCCAATCTGCTACGTTATTGTACCATGTACGGCTCATGAAGGGACGATGAAGAAGAAGCCAAGTGCAGCGATGGGGTGTGCGCTCTCCTCTGCGAAAGACATAGCTTACCCTTCCTTATTCAACCTTATGTGACAATAGTTTCTGACAATCTGTCCGGGATAACCAAAGCATGGGTGGAATCGGGCAAAAAAACCTTGCCGAACTTCCCAATTTCGGCTATAGTGAGCGCTATCTACCCACACTCACTACCACATACTCGGTGTACAGTTGGAATGCTATCATTCAGGATTGGCATAAGAGACGATTGCTAGAGTTATGAAACTGTTGTAGAAACTGATACACCGAAGTTCAAAGGGTTCGTTGTTTGTTATGAGTTGCGATCCATTCACTTATGCATGAGCTTCCCGTTACCCAGGGTATCCTGAGTGTCGCCATCGAAGCGGCAGAACAGGCAGGCGGACGCCGCATTGTGGCAATCGACCTAGTCATCGGCACACTGAGCAGTATTGTTGATGACTCGGTGCAGTTCTATTTTGATATCTTGAGTCGTGGTACACTTGCCGATGGAGCAGTACTCCGCTTCCGCCGCGAGCCAGCTATTCTTGTGTGTTGGGATTGCGATTACCGGACACAGGTTGTTGCACCCCTGCCAGCATTGTGTAGCGCCTGCGGCAGCACCCGCCTGATCCTGCGCGATGGGCAAGAGTTTTTTGTTGAAGCAATCGAAATAGAGGAACCACCCCCGGAGGAGTCGAACAATGAAAGTTCAAGTCGTCAAGGCAATTCTGGCGAGCAATGACGAGGTTGCCCAGGAAAACCGCGCCGCCTTTGATGCCAATGGTATCCTGGCGCTCAATGTGATGGCGTCGCCGGGTGCGGGCAAAACCAGCCTGATTCTGGCAACGTCGCAGCGGTTGCCCGCCCATCTGCGCCCCGCTGTCATCGAAGGCGACCTTGCCTCAAGCATCGATGCCGATACCCTGGCCGCCCATCATATTCCGGTGGTACAGATCAATACCGGCGGCAACTGCCACCTCGATGCCCCGATGATCCGCAGCGCCATGCCACACCTGCCCCTCGCCGATATTGAACTGCTCATGGTCGAAAATGTAGGCAACCTGGTGTGTCCGGCCAACTTTGCGCTTGGCACGCACTTGTCAATTGTGGTCGCCAGTGTGCCCGAAGGCCACGACAAGCCCTATAAGTATCCTGGTATGTTCTCGGCAGTGGATGCCGTGGTGCTCAACAAAGCCGATCTGAAAGAGGTGTTTGAGTTTGACCTCGACTTCTTCCGGCGTGGCATCGAGATGCTCAAGCCCAGTATGCCGCTCTTCGAGGTGTCGTGCCGTACCGGTGCGGGGCTGGATGCGTGGGTACACTGGCTTGCCACGCAATATCAGCCTGTCGCACCAGCAGCCGCGTCGGTGGCGCAGTAGCTACGCAATCAACCAACATTGTGCAAGGATAGCACCCGATGCAGGCTCTGTTGCCACCTCCCTATCACCCATCCGATACCCCGGCGCGGCTGTGGGTAGCGATCTGTGGCGCAGTGCAGGGTGTCGGGTTCCGCCCGTTTGTCTATCGGCTGGCGACCGAACTGCACCTGACCGGGTGGGTACTGAACGATGTGCAGGGGGTGCGTATCGAGGTGGAGGGGCCAACTGAACACGTCGCGCACTTCCTGGCCCGCTTGCAGGCCGAACTGCCCCCCGCGCCATCATCCACTCGCTCGAAACAGCCTGGCTCGACCCGGCGGGCTATAGCGATTTTGTTATTCGGCATAGCGATGCACAGGGCACAAAACCACGCTGATATTGCCCGACAGTGCCACCTGTGCCGATTGCCTCGCGGAAGTAACAACCTCCACCGACCGCCGCCACGGGTACGCCTTCACCAACTGCACCAACTGCGGCCCGCGCTTCAGCATTGTGCAGGCACTTCCCTACGACCGACCCAACACCACTATGCAGCAGTTTGTGATGTGCCCCACCTGTCAGGCCGAATACGACGACCCGCGCAACCGTCGCTTTCACGCACAACCCAATGCCTGCCCGGTCTGTGGGCCAGCGCTCAGCATCTATGCCCGTGATACTCAGGGAGAATGGGCTACCAGCATCACCACCGACGCGGACGCGCTTCAGCGTGCGGTTGCCGCATTGCAGGCAGGCCAGATTGTCGCGGTCAAGGGGTTGGGCGGGTTTCATCTCATGGTGGATGCAACCACCAGCGCCGCTGTCGCACAGTTGCGCGAACGCAAGCCACGCCGCGACAAGCCCTTCGCGCTGATGGTGCGCGACACGGCACAGGCGGCCAGTCTGTGTATTGTCTCGGAGCAGGCGGCGGCCCTGCTTACCAGCGCCGAGGCTCCCATCGTGTTGCTGCCGCGCCTGCCTGATGCGCCCGTTGCGGCCAATGTTGCGCCCGATGTGTCCACGTTCGGTGTGATGCTGCCTGCCACACCGCTCCATCATCTGCTGCTGCGTCTGCTAGATCGGCCTGTGGTGGCGACCAGCGGCAATCTGCAAGACGAACCGATCTGCACGGACGAGCACGAGGCAACCCACCGCCTGGGAGCGATTGCCGATCTTTTTCTGGTACACAATCGCCCGATTGCCCGCCACATCGATGACAGCGTGCTGTGGCTGGTGCGCGGCGAAGGTCGGTTGCTGCGGCGGGCACGCGGCTATGCACCGCTGCCGGTGCTGCTTCCAGCACCCGTGCCACCTGTGCTGGCAGTCGGGGCACACCTCAAGAATGCGGTGGCGCTAAGTGTAGGGCGGCAGGTCTTCATCAGCCAGCACATCGGCGACCTGGAAACGCCCCAGGCTATTGCCGCCTTCGAGCGGGTGATTGCCGACTTTTTGCGGCTGTACGAAACAACCCCGCAGGCGATTGCCCACGACCTGCACCCCGACTATTACAGCAGCCAGTGGGCGCGACAGCAGCCTGCCCCCACCATCGCGGTGCAGCACCACCACGCGCACCTTGCGGCCTGCCTTGCCGAACACGGCGCAACAGGGCACGCGCTGGGCATTATCTGGGATGGCACGGCTACGGCAGCGAATGGCATCCATCTGGGGTGGCGAGTTTTCTTGCACGGTGATGCGCTCGCCGCCATCGACCTGGAGCTCCACGGCCTGGCGGTTGGCCAGCGCCAGCATGGTGGCGCAGGTCACCTGGCCTTCGCGCTTGGATCCCCCCGTCAGGTGGCGCACGCCGCCGATGGAAAACATCTGGCTGCCGTACTCGGCCGTGGTCACGTGGCCCACCTGTTCGCCATCCGCGCGCACGGCGGCGCATTCGCGGCCAAGGAACCGGTCGGTATCGATCTTCAGCTTCAGTCCGCAATAGCTGAAGATGCCCTCGGTCACCACGGTCACCATGTCGATGCCATCGTGCGTGCTGCCGACGATGAAGGGTGCCGGCTTGTAGTCGGGATAGGTGGTGCCGGCGCCGATGCCGGTGACGAACGCGCGCGCGCCCGAGAGCAGGTCTCCCGCGCCATCCAGGAATGGCACCGCGGCCTCGGCGCGGGCCAGCACCACCAGCGGAT
>JAAUSQ010000294.1 GCA_012033195.1 Chloroflexaceae bacterium | reverse complement strand
CTGCCCCTTCGCCAACCTGCCAGCCTGCTGCCTGTGCATCGTGGCTGAGGGTGGCGGCTCCGCTGGCAAGTGGGCCGTGTTGCAGGTGGGCGTGGACGCTCTCGATACCGCCCGCCAGATCAACCGCACCAATCACGACTGCATCCAGCGTGCTGTCGCGCAGCAGAATGCGGGCCAGATCGAGTGCTCGCAACGTACTCAGGTTATCGTCGGAGACAGTCAGGGCGGGGCCGGTAAAGTCCCACAGCGCCGAGACACGGCTCGCGATGACATTACCAATGAAGCTGGTGTACTGGTTGACCTGCGCCCACAAAAAGAGACTGTCGCGGGCCAGTGTGGTCAGTTCGTGTTGCTCGGCTTCGGTCAGGGCAATACCAGCCTGCTTGAGGCTGCGCTCAAGTTGCCAACCCAGATCGACGCGCCCGCGAAACTGATGCATCGCCAGTTCGGTGCTCATCGCAACCAGCACGGCAACGTTGCTGCTGCGGTGCAGCCCCGCGTCACGAATTGCGCCATCTGCCACGCGCAGTAGCAGCAGGTGTTGGGCCAGCGGCTGATCTTCGGGCAGCGGTGGCAATTTGAAGTACCGGAAGTCAAATTCAAACCAGTCGATATATGCTCCATCGGGCAGGGGTGGCAGGGCGGTGTTGTGCGCTTCCAACCCCTTCCAGCGCTGCGGGGACGGTGGCCCGAAGTGCTGCGTGCCTGCATACAGGCTGCGCGAGAGATCGGTGTGTCCGGCAAGTGGGCCATAATGAGCATCCAGACCAACAACCGCCAGCGGCAACGGGCGCGGCTCAAGCGGTGGGGATTGGTCGCGGGTGGGGGTAACCTGCTCGATGACCATATGTGCATTGACACCGCCGAAGCCAAAGGCGCTGATTGCAGCACGGCGTGGCCCGTCCTGCGTGGGCCATGCGGTGTTACTGGTGACAATGCTACTGGTGGGCATGCCGTTGTTTTTTGATGAGAGCGGATCTTGTACATGGATAGTAGCGGGGATGGTGCCGTGCTCCATTGCCAGCAGCAACTTGAGCAGGCTTGCCATACCCGCTGCGGTCAGCAGGTGGCCGACATTCGACTTGACCGAACCGATGCGCGGGGTGTGCCCGTAACGCCCGAAGAACGCCTCCATCGAGTTGAGTTCGGTGGTATCGCCCAGCGGGGTGCCTGTCGCGTGACACTCGACATAGGCAATCTGGCGCGGGTCGGTGCCTGCCTCGGCATAGCCCCGCTCGAAGGCGAGCAACTGCCCGCGTGGGTTGGGGATTAACGGGTGTTTGCCGCCGCCATCGTTGGAAAGGCCCACGCCCCGAATAACCCCATAGATGGTATCTCCGTCGCGCACCGCGTCGGCGTAGCGCTTCAGCACCACCATGCCCGCCCCTTCGCCTGAATAGAGGCCGCGTGAGTTGCGGTCGAGCGGGTGGCTATACTCGCCCTCTTCCGGGTAGGCGTGGAAAATCGAGAAGCCCATATGCATATACAACGGGGTCGGGGCAACTTACGGCACCCGCCAGCATCAGATCAACCCGTCCGCTGCTGAGATAGTCGCAGGCGAGCTTGACGGCATACAGCGATGTGGCACAGGCGGCGTCGAGCGTCAGATGCAGCGCCGAGAGGCCCAGGGCTTGCATCACCAGCCCGGAGGTGAGACCGGGCAGCAGCAGATTTTCGAGCGCCGGCGCGGTGGGCAGTCCGGTGTCGGGCACGCCGCCAAGGGTAAAATCGGGCGCTTGCAACAGGTAGCGCAGCGGTTCGGTCAGTGCATTGGTGTAGAGGGGGGCCAGCAACTGGCTTGAGGCACGGGTGGGGAACGAGAGGCTGCCCAGCATCAGGCCACACTGCCGCAGCAGGTCTGGCCGATTGAGGTACCCACTCTCGCGCAGGGCTTCGCGGGCCACATACAGCGGCCACTGAAATTGCGGGTCAAGCGCCTGCAATGTATCGGCGGGCACCTGGTAGCCGGTCGGATCGAATTGAAAGCCCTGCACATAGCCCCCACGCAGGCTATAGCATGCGTCGCGCTGGCCTTTGGATGGGTGGTAAAGCCGGGTGGCATCTGTCCCCATCTGGCTGGCATCGGCCAGCGAGGTAGTGTCGCTCCCGGTGAGCAACACCTGCCAGAACTGGGCCGGGTTGCTTGCGCCTGGGAAGAGGCAGGCCCGCCCAATAATTGCTATCGGTTCCAATCTATGTGCTCCTTGCTAGCACTCACCGCCGTGCCCACGCGTGCTGCGCGTGCCAGCAGATGAGGAAACATCACGTGTTATAGTTTGCTCAGGCGACACCAACCCGCGCCTGCTCGAACAACTGGTTCAGCCGCTTGCTCAGAATGATGTCGGTGCCGGTGACCCGCAGATAGACACGCCCTTCGGCATCGTGCGAGATAACCCGCGCTACCAGTTTGGATGCAGAGTGTGACTGCACTTCGATGCTCACATAAAACGGTGTGTCGGGTGCGATCGCGCGGAAGTGCTCAATCAGCGCCGCGCCCATCGGCATGCTGCCAAAGTGGTAGTAGTGTCGTGCCCAGATCAGCGTTCCCTGGAATTGTACATCTGTTTTATAGGGATTGAAGGTCTGGATCGGGAACTGGCCTTGCTGCTGCGGTGTCAGGTTGGGCGCACGGCACAGCAGGGTAAGCCGCTCCATGCTGATATTCAGCGTCTTTTCGATGCCCTGGAACGTTGGCCCATGAAACAGGGTGCGGTTCTGGTAGTACTCGCTGCCGGGCACAACAAACGTCTCGCTCAGGTCGAAGTCGGTATACACCGGTACCGGGTAGGGTTCGCGGCGCAGCAGCACCGTGCTGATATAATGCGACCGCAGCCTATCCTGGGGGCCGCTGCTCCACACCCGTACATCGCAGGTGATCGAGCCATCGGCGGCATCTTTGGCAACTTCTTCAACATCAACCGTATACACATCGGCCAGTGTTTCGTCGAAGACAATACCCTTGAGCACCTGGAAGCCACGCATCACCGCGAGCTTGTAGCCGGGGTAGATCTGTTCGCAGGTGTTGCACATCCACGAAACACCAAACACGGCAGGCAGTACCGGATGCTCGCCAACGCTGTGATCATAGACAGCGGGGTTATCTTCAGCACGTAGCGTGCGCTCAATCCGGTAGCGGCGCAGTGTATCATCGAGGGTGGGCTGAATATGTACCAGCGGTCGCCCAATTACTACCTGGGTAGCGGCCTGTGCACCTGCTTCGAGTTCGGCAAGCAGCATGCGGGTGCCCGCCGCCGGTGCGATAATCTCAACATCACGGTCGGCAAACATCTGCTTGATGGCCGGGGTCACCATGCCACCATCCCACGGCCCCCAGTTGATCGAAACAATATGACAGTGTGGGTAGTCGCGCTTGAGGCGATGGGCGACTTTGTTAAAAATCTCGTTTGCCAGCGCATAGTCGGACTGCCCGATATTGCCATAAAAGCCGGCTACCGATGCAAACAGCACCAGGTAACCGAGGTCGTCCAGTGGCATACACGACAGCAGGTTATCAAGCCCCTCGATCTTGACGGCATACACCTGCTCGAAGTCGGCGGGGGTTTTGTTTTCAATCAGCCGATCGGCAAGGCTGCCCGCACCGTGGATCAATCCGGTGAGCTGGCCCATCTGCTGTAATACGGGTGGTAACTGCTGCTGTACTGCGGTGCGGTCGGTAATATCGAGGCTGAGGTATTCGGCCTGCCCGCCTGCCTCCGCGATGGCTGCCAGCGTTGCGCTGATCTCGCGCTCGGACTGGATGCCACGAATAATGCGCTGCACGTGGCGCGGGTTGGGCTTTTCGCCGCGTGTGCCGAGGTGTTCGATGATGCGCTGGCGTAGTTCGGTTTCGCTGGTGCAATCGGTGGCCCAGGCTGTTTCGGGCACGCTACGGGCCGACCGACCAAGCAGCAGGAAGCGGCATTGATACCGCTGTGCCATTGCTATCACACACTGAGCGGTGATACCTCGCGCCCCACCGCTGACAACAAATACTGATTCCGGGGTTATTCGTCTCTGCTGCATAGCTGCTCCGCTACAGGAAGGGAAACACAGAGCACACCTTTCTGTGCTCTGTGTTTCCAACGCTGCCTTTTCGTAATAAGGTATCCTAAACCGTTGCAATCTCCTGGACAGTCACGCGCCCGTGTACGCCATAGCCAACTTCTGTAAGCAGGCGGTTGGGGTCGTACAGTTCCGCGACGATGTAACCCGCCGTCTGTGTCGGATCGACGCTGGCGCTGATATCAAGCGCACGGCAGAAGACGGCAGGCCATTCCAGGTTGAGCGTTTTGGTCAGGCCAAACAACCCCCCACCAACAGCGCTGAAGTCGGCTTGCTGGTCCAGGCCAAAGGCTCCATCCAGGCGGGCTACTGTCACAAAGCGCCCGTGCCCATAGCGGGTAGCACTGCTCAGGGCTGGCTTGAGATGCTTGGCGAGCAAGAAGACCTGCTGCACTAGAGCCTTTTCCTGCTCGGAGAACAGGCTGCCGGTGTGGGTACTGCTTGCCGGGTGCAGATGGAGAAAGGTGCCAATCTGCCCGTGCTGCGCCGTGATAGTTTGCAACGACTGCGCGATCTGCGCTTCGCTGGTGCCAGACAGGGCCACCTGTGGGACGCCAGCAGGTAGCGCGATACCGTTGCTCACCAGCGTTGTCGGGAAGGTCAGCACAACAACTTTCCAGCCGCGTGCCTGAAGCATCCGGGCGACGTGTCCGGTGAGCGGGGTGCCGTCGCTGGTCAGGACACAGACGGTCTGACCGGGTGCGGGAATGTCCAGCCTATCGGGGGCGGGCAGGCTACGCAAGTCTACAACACTGCGGGTAATGGGTCGTTCAAGCGTGGGCAGGTCGGGCAGTGCCGCAACACTATGGCCGTTGCCGTTGCCGTTACCGTTGCTCACCGGAGCGCTGCCGTTGCCAGTGCTGCCGTTGGTGTGGGCGAGGTGGTCGGCAATCTGGCCGAGGGTGCGCAGTTCGGCCAGGTCTTCGGGCGCGAGGGTGGGCAGGGCCGGGAACTGCTCCTGCAAGGTGCCAAGGATTTCGACGCGCTTGATGGAGTCGATGCCGAGGTCGGCTTCGAGGTCCATGGCGTGGTCAAGCATCTCGACGGGATAGCCGGTCTTGTCGCTGACGACGGCCAACAGTGCCGCGCCATAATCGGCAGCCGGGGCAGCGGGAGCGGGTGCGGGGACAGCATGGCCGTTGCTCTGCGCCACAGGTGCGGGCTGTGCCGGAGCGCTGCCGTTGCCAGTGCTGCCGTTGGTGTGGGCGAGGTGGTCGGCAATCTGGCCGAGGGTGCGCAGTTCGGCTAGGTCTTCGGGCGCGAGGGTGGGCAGGGCCGGGAACTGCTCCTGCAAGGTGCCAAGGATTTCGACGCGCTTGATGGAGTCGATGCCGAGGTCGGCTTCGAGGTCCATGGCGTGGTCAAGCATCTCGA
>JAAUSQ010000293.1 GCA_012033195.1 Chloroflexaceae bacterium | reverse complement strand
AGATGGGTAATAGTGGGCATCGGGTTACTCTGCTTGTCTGTTAGACGTTTCCTGTAGCATCTGTTTCAGCGCCTTGCATTCGCAGAGCATCTGCACACAATTCAAGGCTGTCGGGCCATGCCAGGAAGCGGCCTCGTTCACCAATTGTTACCTGAGCAAAGAAGTCAGAGTCGGCAAGCGGTCTATAGACACCATCCGGTGCAATCAGTGGGGCCAGATCTACCGTGACAACCTCACCGTCGTAATACGTCAATTGTCCAGCAATTCCTGGCGATGGAGGGATACCCATTCAAGCACCATAGAACGAACACGTGATGACAGGCATGCGCGTTTTACCCATCGTGTTGTGGTAGCATCGTTAGAAACTTGCCGCTACATCACTTTACTGAACACAGAACATATGGGGCATTATACCGCTTACACCCTGCCCCCCCGCTCCCACGCACGGGGCGCCGGGGGGAATGCGGCGGCACAGCCCCACCGGGGCTTCGTGTGTCAGCCCGGTACTTCAGCGCCAAGCCGCAGCGTGGCCCCTCACGCTCCCTACCCCCGCGCAGCCTGTCCGCGTTGGTACGACTCATCCAGCAGTTCCACAATGTACCGCACCTGCACATCCTTGCCGCGCCGTTGCAGTTCGCTTGCAAGCTGAATAGCACAGCCAGGGTTGCCCGTCGCAATCACCTCGGCGTTTGTCTCAAGCGCATTCTCAATCTTGCGCGCCCCCAGCCGCGCCGCCATCTCTGGCTGGGTAATGTTGTACACACCTGCGCTGCCACAGCACATCGAGCTTTCGTGCATCTCGCGCAGTTGCAGCCCCGGTATCGCCTTGAGCAGCGTGCGTGGCTGCGCCGTGATGCGCTGCGCGTGCGCCAGGTGGCACGGCTCCTGATACGTCACGCTCACGGGCAACTCGCCCAACCCCTCACGGTTCAGCTCGATGCTCGTCAGGAACTCATGCACATCTTTGATCTTCGCCACAAAGCGCTCGGCCCGCTCGTGCCAGTCGGGGTCGTCGTGCAGAAAGTGATTGTATTCCTTCAGTGTGCTCCCGCAGCCCGCCGCATTCACAACAATCGCATCTACACCAAGCCCCTCAAACGCCTCGATATTCTGGCGTGCCAGCCGTCGGGATCCATCCAAGTCGCCGCTGTGACTATGCAGCGCCCCACAGCAACCCTGTCCCGGCGGCAAGATGACATCGCAGCCGTTCTTCTGCAACACACGAATAGTGGCCTCGTGCACATTCGCAAAGGCCGTGCTCATAATGCAGCCGCTCAGCAGCGCCACACTGTAGCGGGCCGTGCCCTCAGCACGGTAAATCTGGCCCATCGGCACCACAAACGTCTTGCTGATCGACGGGAGCATCGTCTCCATCTCGCCCAACCCCATCAGCTTGAGCATGCCGCTCTTGCGTGCCAACCACTGCACCCCCGTGCGTTGGTACAGGCTCATCAAGCCGGAGAAGGTGCGAAAGAGTCGCATATCGTTGAACAGCCCATCAAACACCACCATATGCAACCCGCGCTGCCACAGCGGGCGGGCCTTGATATTGTGCTGCGGCGCTGGCGTAGCGGCTTCTTCTTCGCGCACTTTCGCCTGAGCAATCTGGGTGCGGCTTGCCTCCAGAATAGTGCCATACTGCACCCCGCTGGGGCACACTGCTTCACAGGCGCGGCAGTTGAGACACTGACTCATCTGCTCCTGAAACACCGCGCTATCAAGCCCGATCACTCCCTCACTCACCGATTTCATCAGTAGAATACGACCACGCGGCGAAGACATTTCCAGCCCGGTCTCGCGGTAGGTGGGGCAGGAGGGCAGACACAGACCGCAGTGAACGCAGGTATTGATAATATCGTCGCTCGGTCGATCTTTATTACTAAAACCCATCACCGGAATATCGGTGATCAAACCAGCGGGGTTCCCGTTGTGTGTCATCGTTGCCATCGTATGTTCTCCCTTGCTCCAGACGGGGCCAGCTCCTCTGCCTGCCCCGCATGCTCTTGCTCAATCCTATGCACTCGGTTGGTACTACCAGTTGGTATTATTGTACATCAGACGATATAACGGCCTGGATTCAGCTTGTTGGCTGGATCAAATGCCTGCTTGAGCGCCTGCATCAATATGATACCTTCTGGTGTCACGCCCCAGATCGCCATACCCTCCTTGCGGGTCGGGTCGCTCGCCAGTACATGGCAGTGTCGCCAGCGGCCAAGCAAGTCGCGGTGCAGCGCGTGTAGCGCATCGGTGGTAGCTTCGGCCCGAATGTAGATCACGCCATGGAGCGCATGTGCATGCACATTATACTTGATACCATAAACCTGGGCACGCTCCTCAATCTGGTCAAGTGCGGTTGCCAGTTCGCCCGGAAGTACTGCCAATCGCAGCAGAGCCGTATCGCCCTGCACAGTGTGGGTCGCCGTCAGATCGGTAATAGTATCCCACAAAGTATTGATTTCATCACCTTGCAAGCTACGGGCCGTGCTACTGAGATGCTGCTCTGCCATTGTGGTGAGTTCGCGGGTGTGGCGGACACACGCATTGCCAATGCCCTCGGCCCGGATCAGTAGCGCGCTCCCACCGTCCAGACCCGCCGTCTGGAGTGCGTTACCATCCAGGTACACAACGGCGGTCGGGGTAAGCTGTGTACGCTGCACCGCCTTGAGCATCTGCATGGCACCATCGCGGGTAGCAAACGTCGTCAGCAGCGTGCTCTCGCTGAGCGGACGCGGCAGGGTCTTCAGGCGCACAGCGGCGATTATGCCAAGCGTGCCATAGCTGCCGTGCATCAGCTTCACCAGATCATAGCCGCTCACGTTCTTCACCACCTGCCCACCAGTATGCATAATGGTGCCATCGACCTCAACGATAGTCAGGCCCAGCAGCAGGTCGCGCAGGGTGCCATAACCGCGTCGGGGGCCATTGTGCCCGGTCGCCACCAACCCGCCAATCGTGGCGTGTTCGGGCAGCGGTGCATCAAAGGGCAACATCTGCCTGTTGGCTGCCAGTAGCGTTTGCAGTTCGGCCAGTGTCACGCCTGCCTCAACCCCGATGGTCAGATCGCTGGGGTCATACTTGATCACCCGGTTGAGGCGGCGTGTCACCAGCACCACATCGGGCGCACTGCTGAGCGTGCCCCGGTTCTGTTGGGTGCCACCGCCCCACGCCACCACCGATGCGCCCGCCTGATGACAGATTGCCATCACCTGCGAAAGCTCCTCAATCGTCGCCGGAAATGCCACATACGCCGGAGCCATGCCCTGCACCGCGTAAGCGTTGGCCTCACCGCCACTTAGCACATGGTCGCTGCCAATTGCCGATTCAAGCTCGCTGCCGAGCAGTTCACGGTCAAGCTGGTTCATCGTGGCCGCAATGCGCTGGCGACGTGCGGCAGCCATCTGCAATGGCTCCTTCGACTTGGGGAACACCTTCGCCGGGTTGTACTGGGCACGCGGGTTAAACACCTCGTACACCACCGCCTGCGCCTGCAAGTCTACATCGCTGAAGAGCCATAGCATATACTCCTGTTTTTCCATCCCAATACCGTGCTCCCCACTTATCACGCCGCCCTGCTCGATGCTCAGACGCATCACTTCTTCGGCAATGGCGTGGGCCTTGTGGACTTCTTCCGGGTCGCGTGGGTTGTAGAGCACCAGCGGGTGCAGGTTGCCGTCGCCCGCGTGAAAGATGTTTGCCATCGGCATATTGTAGTGCTTGCCAAGCTTCTCAATCTGCTCCATCATATAGGGCAATTTGGTGCGTGGCACCACCGTATCGACCAGATAGTAGGCCGGAGCAATGCGCCCCAGTGCACCGAAGGCATTCTTGCGTGCCGCCCAGACCTGCGTTTGTTCGGCTTCGGTGCGGGCCGGACGTAGCTCCACCGCGCCATACTCCTCGCAGATTTCCATAATTTCGTGCAGCACATCGTCCAGCCCATCCACAACACCATCTACCTCAATCAGCAGCAGCGCTGTTGCATCGGCGGGCAGGCCCAGCTTATAGGCATCATTCACGGCGCGAATGGCGTTCTTGTCCATCATCTCCAGCGAAGCCGGCAGGTGCCCCGCACCCACCACCGCGCTCACCACTTCGCTGGCGCTGACGATATTGGGGAAGAGCGCCAGAACCACGCGCTTATCTTCGGGGAGCCGCGTAATCCGCACCCACGCCCGCGTGACAATGCCCAGCGTGCCTTCGCTACCCACCACCAACCCGGTCAGGTCGTAGCCTGCTGCATCGCTGACACCGTCGCTTGTCCAGAGCCGCGTGCCGTCGTGCATTACCAGTTCTACCCCCAGAATATGGTTGGTCGTGACGCCATACTTCAGGCAGTGCGGCCCGCCGCTGTTGGTAGCGATATTCCCGCCGATGGTGCAGGCTTTCTGCGAGGAGGGGTCGGGCGCATACTTGTACCCGTAGGGCTTGAGATACTGCGATAGCTCGAAGTTGATCACACCCGGCTGAATGCGGGCGCGGCTGTTGGCGGTGTCCACCTCCTCCACCCGATCCATGCGCGAGGTGCCGATAATCATACCGCCGCGCATTGGCGTAGCGCCGCCCGATAGACCGGTACCCGCGCCACGTGGCACCACCGGAATATTCAGCGCATAGGCGTGTTTGACAGCGGAAACAACCTGATCGGGATGGGTGGGCAATACCACAATATCGGGTTCGCGCTTGTCCATCACACAGCCATCCGAGTTGTAGGTCAGCAGCGCGTCGGGCTGATCAACCACCGCACTGGCCCCCAGTTCATCCCGGAGCGTTTGTACCAGGTCTGCATGCTTCGTTGTCATGTCTGTTCCTGCTTTCTAGCTTTTCTGTTTTTGTAATAAAAACACCACGCCAGGGCACACAAGCCACGAAGCAATCGTCAGGTTCGCGTTCGTGATGGGGTGCCCTTCGTGGTGTCGTCTTCCGTTTCAGCTATGAAATAGATAATCCTACTCTATAGTGTACCCTGCATTTGTCAGTGCATCAACAATCTGCTGCTCGGTTATGGTATATGCGCCTTCGCCAATCCGGTCGTAGATGATATACCCATTGTGATCGACCAGATACAAGCGCGGCCAGTAGCGGTTACGGTACGAGCGCCAGATGCGCTTGTCGTTGTCCTGCACCACCGGCCAGGTGATGCCCTCGTTGCTGATGGCCGCCTGCACATTCTCCAGCGGATATTCCCAGCTCAGTTCGGGCGTATGCACCCCAAGAATGACCAGGCCGTTATCCTGATATTTAGCCCACCAGTCACGCACATACGGCAGCGTATTCTGGCAGTTGTAGCAGCCATAGGTCCAGAAATTGACCAGCACCACCTTGCCGCGCAGGTCGGCCAGCGTCAGCGGCTCCGAATTGATCCACGGCCCGCCCTCGCTAAAGGTATCGGGGGCCAGTGGTCCGGGCGGTGTCGGCGTGGCGGTGGGTGGTTCGGGCGTGGCGGTGGGCGGTAGCGGCGTGGCGGTCGGCGGTGCCCGCAGTTGGCAACGGCGATGGTGTGA
>JAAUSQ010000292.1 GCA_012033195.1 Chloroflexaceae bacterium | reverse complement strand
CGGTGCCTGTTGCCGGAGCATATACGTTCCGCGTAACAAGCAAAGGCAATGCGTGGCTCTGGATAGATGGTACCAATGTGATCACCAACGCCAATTTGAGCACACACTCTGATGAGATAGACCGCTACTACACGGCAACGGTGCAATTGGCGGCCGGCCACCACGCGCTGTCGTTCAAATACTACCAGTTGAGCGATACGGCAACGGCAGAATATGTGGTACAGAAACCAGGAGCCACCAGTTTCGCGCCAATCGCAGATGGTCTGAGTATGCAGAAGCCAGCCACCGGGTCTACCTTTGCGGTCACACCAGTGCTGTCACTGGCAGCCGACGATCAGGGCACCGGCACGCTGGCCGAGATACGCTATTCGTGGGATGGTTCAACGTGGATCAGCCCATCGCAATCGGGAAAGACAGCATCGACACCGGGCGTGGTGCATATTGGGCCGCTTGCCGATGGTGCATACCACCTGCGCTACCAAGCACGCGATAGTGCTGGCAATACGTCGGGAACGCAGGAACTCATCTTTAACGTCAACGCTGTACCAGAAACAACGCCAACGCCAACGCCAACGCCAACCGTCTCACCCACGGTCTCGCCGACACTCACCGTGACGGCATCACCCACGGTCTCGCCGACACTCACCGTGACGGCATCACCCACGGTCTCGCCGACACCTACGCCAACAGGCGATGCGTCGCCGGTGCCACCAGCCAGAACACACGCGCTCTTTTTACCACTTGTGCAGAGGTAGACGAGGCGATGAGCGATGACGCGACGAGACGACGAGGCGACGAGGCGACGAGGCGACAAGGTAGACGAGGCGATGAGGCGACGAGGCGACGAGGGGGTGGCAGATATGTTTCCAAACCTCGTTTGCATCGTACAGATGCGGGGAGTGTGGGGATGCCAACCCCATATGCATGAAGTTAAGCGTCTTACGTCCACACAAGCGGGGGTGTGGGGGTGTCAACTCCATACGCATGAAGATAAGCGGTTTTCGTCCGCAAATGTGATAGTTTTGCGGTCCCCAACCCCCACACAATATCGTTTGTGGTGCTGGTTTTGCGGCTTCGCCGCAAAAACCAGCAACAAAAGAAATTTCTGTGGGGGGTTGACACCCCCCACCCCCCCGCGTTTGCAGACGCACACCGCTTAGCTTCTGCCTATGGGTTGACACCCCCAAACCCGCGTTGCCAAGCGGCAAGCCGCGTAGGCTCATACCTATGGTTGCAGGGGATGCCCCCCTCTCATGCACGGTGCTGTTAGCACTCGTGCAGGTTGTCTGCTAATGATTGATATAGTAACGAAAGAGGGGGGGGGTTGTCAAGAGGTTTTGTTCGCAATCTCGTTAGAAGAGTGCTAGAATTTTCGCATGCGTTACGCGTCGGGATCGATCTTATTCAAGAGCAAACTACGGTTGAGTTCCGAGAAGAACCAATCTTCATTGGTATATTTACTCGTAATCAAGCGCACACCACGGTCATACGTCCAGTAATTGTATGCCCAATTGATTAACACCAGCAACCGATTGCGAAAGCCGACCAGACTGATCAAATGAACAAAGAGCCACATCACCCAGGCAACAAACCCACTGATACGCAACCCATACGCATCAACGACGGCAGCACGTCGCCCAATGGTTGCCATCTTGCCTTTATTAAAGTAGCGAAATTTCTTCATTGGCTTCTTTCGCATACGAGCCATAACGTTGTGGGCAGCATGCTTGCCTTGTTGGATCGCAACCGTAGCGACCATTGGATACGATGGCCCATTCGGAGCTTGTTCGAGATGCGCCATATCGCCAACAACGAACACATCGGGCCACTCGGCAAGGTTCAGGGTGGGTTGCACAGGCACACGAAAGCCACGTTGCAATGGCACTTGCATCAATTCAGCAATGGACGAACCACGCACACCGGCCGTCCAGACAACGGTTTCAGACGCAATGCACGACCCGCCCTTAAACACAACCATGCCATTTGCCACAGACTCGACGGCGGTGTGCAACTTGACTTCCACGCCCATACTTTCGAGTTGTTCCTGGGCTTTCTTTTGGAGCGGTGGCGCAAATGGGGAGAGGAGCCGATCTGTGGCTTCAACCAGCATCACCCGTGCTTCTGTTACATCCAGCATCGGGTAATCTTTGTGCAAGACATGCCGAATAAGCTCGGCAAACGCACCGGCAAGCTCGACACCCGTTGGTCCGCCGCCAACAATGACAAACGTCATTAACCGTGCGCGACGCACCGGGTTGGTCTCACGCACGGCAAGCTCAAATGAGGAGAGGATATGGTTGCGTAGGCGTTGGGCATCATCAATATCTTTGAGGCTAAAAGTCTGGCTTGCCAGGGCATCATTGCCAAAATAATTGTTTGTGCTGCCGGCAGCCACAATGAGGTAATCGTAGTGAACGGTGTTGCCATCGGTGATAATCTGCTTGCGAGCGAAATCAAACCCGCGAACGTCGGTCATATGAAAGCTCACACTCGCATAGCGGTGTAAGATTCCGCGCACCGGGTATGCTATCGCTTCAGGCTCCAAACCGGCCGTCGCTACCTCGTAGATAAGCGGCCAGAATCCATGATAGTTCTTACGATCAAGCACCAACACATCAACATCTTTCTTGCCAAGCTGCTGTGCTGCGCTTAACCCAGCAAAGCCGGCCCCTATGATGACAACACGCGGGCGCGGACGAACAGAGGCCGGAGCGACCATGTGTAAGGGAGGAGGATCATTACATGGCGGGTGTGTACCAAATTCTTGTGGTTTGTTCTCTGCGACGATGGGAAAGGGCGCACCTGATTTCTCGTTCATATCTTGTTTCCTAACTGGCTACAAAAAAAGCCTTGTGCATATGATGTATATATGAACTATATTGTACGCATATCAGTAACAAAGACCCATACCCAGGCAATGACTCCGGCGGGACGGACGGTGACCGTTGTTCGTGCGTCAGCACATACCCGCGTTACGCCATACGCTTTGTGGCTCTCACAATAAGATCAAACCGAAACACATCCACCGCACCCTGAAGCTGGGCTGCCAGCTGTTCATCTAAACCGCGTATCGCCTCGATCACATGCGCGAGTTGCACAATATCGCCAATGGTTGCCGCGTAGCACAGCGACTGAACCATATCGGCCGGCAGCCCCGCCAGCGATGCGGCCGATAACTCAATCTCCTTGCCAGGCCGGTCTCCATTGGTAACTGGCTCAGGTTCAAAATACTGGTAGGAGACTCCCAGGTATCTAGCTATCATTTCAAATATATCGCCCATGCGGAGCGGCTTGATCATATAATTGTCGTACCCTGCCGCAATAATAGCAGCGCGGTCTTCGTCAAAGGCACTGGTTGTCACTGCCACCAGCGTTGTTCGTTCGCTCCGGAGCATTGCTTTGATGCGACGTGCCAGTTCGTAGCCATCGAGAAACGGCAACCGGATAGCTGAGAGCACCATATGCGGTTGCCAGCGTTCCCAGAGCGCGAACGCATCAATGCCGTTGCTGACTTCACGAACATCAAACCCAACCGGGGCAAGCAACGACACGAGCAACTGGCGGCTTTCGGCATGATCATCTGCCACCAGGATACGATAATTCGGCTGGTTCGGAGCCAACCCGGCAACGGTGTGGGGGAGATTGTTGGGGTGTTCCATGTCGCGGGCATCCCAAGCGAACGCGGATATCAAACGCAAACACACTCCCATGCCCAACCTCACTGCGAACGGTCATATCGCCGCCCATCAACTGCACATAGCCGCGACAAACCGCCAACCCCATCCTTCCGCCTTCCGATACCCATTGGTTGGTGCGAGGCTGTACAAAGGGGGTGTCAAACAAATCATCTAGTTCGTCAGCAGGGATGCCAGGGCCAGTGTCTTCAACTTCAAACAACAGTCGGCACCCGACAGAGTTTGGATCAGAATCGTCTCTATCGTCGGATAGTATTATCCCTGCACAAGTAACACACACAGAGACCCCACCTTGTTTGGTAAACTTCACCGCGTTCGAGAGCAGGTTCATCAGCACTTGGCGTAGTTTCATCTCATCTGTCACTATCATTCGCGGCACATCAGGGGCTATCGTCACCGTAAAAGCGATACCCTTGTGTTGAATGCTCAAGGTAAACAACCGTTCCACGCTGGCGATAAGATAGGAGAGATTGAAGCTACTCTCGTGACATTTCAAGTATCCCATCTCTATCCTGGATAGGTTGAGCACATTGTCAATCAGCATCAGCAAAATGCTCGCCGCTGCGGTTGATAATGTTTAGGTACTCGTAGTCTTCAGTAGAATAGCCAGGCTTGAGAGCCATAAGCTGGGAGAAACCAAGAATGGCATTGAGCGGCGTGCGGAGTTCATGGCTCATATGGGCAAGAAATTGTGATCTGACGCGGGTCGCAGCCTCGGCTAGATCGCGGGCTTCGCGCAGGTCGTGCTCCATCTGGATACGTTCGGTGATGTCTTGCGAATAATCATCCCAGCAACAATCTCGCCCTGCTCATTGCGAAGCGATACGGGCTGGCTACGATAGACCCTGTCGCCATAAGACTGCTCTAGTTCTGGCGGAGCAGTGCCATTGAGAATGGCGCAATAAAGCGGTTCGCCCATTGCTGCGATGTCGGGCGGAACGGACTCGCTGAGCGTCTTGCCTTCGAGCATCTCAGGAGACATGCCCACCGCAGCAAGCTGTTTGCCAGCCGCAACCTGAAAGCGCATATCGCGGTCAAAGAGGAAGACGACACCATCGGGAATATTATGCGCCAGCATGCGGTAGTTTTGTTCGCTCTGGCGCAGGGCTTCTTCTGCCCGCTTGCGCTCGGTAATATCAAGGCCATAGCTCCCGATGGCAAATATGGTGGTATCATCGTCGAAGAGTGGAAACTTGGTGATCAGGTAGGTGTAGGTGTCATCCCCGCAATGGACACATTCTTCAACGACCATCGGTTCTCTGGTTGCCAGAATCTGCTGGTCTTCGGCGATCCATGTTGCCAGCATCTCCGGTGGGAAGAGGTCTGTTTGATTTTTACCCGTCAGGTTCGTTTGAAACAGCGACGCGATAAAGCTGTTGGCAAGCAGAATGGTGCCCTGGAGGTCTTTGACCATCAAACCAGCAGGCGCGTTGTTGATGATAGCGTCCAGAAGCAGCTGGTGCTCGTGGAGGGCATCTTCGGCTTGTTTGATGTCGGTGATGTCGCGCGTGCTGACGAGGACACCGGAGATAGTACCTCCTCGATCACGGTAGGGCGCATAGGTCACATCTACAAAGCGGTGCCCCTCGCCTTCAAACTCAAACCATTGTGCATAGCGAATCGTCTCACCGCGCAAGCATCGGTCCAGTTGTTCTTTGACAATCGTAGCAAACACGTCGTCGCCAATAACCTGGGCAACCGTATGCCCAACAATCTCGTGATACTGCTTGCCGGTTCGTGTGAGATACGTCTTATTGACAATGCGGTAGGTATAGGATGAATCAACAAGCGAAATAGCATCGGGCGTGGCCGAGACAATGTTCTTATACTGATGCAATACGTCTTCGG
>JAAUSQ010000291.1 GCA_012033195.1 Chloroflexaceae bacterium | reverse complement strand
CACCGAGACCTTCGTGCTGAATCTGAAGGCGCATCGCCGAGCTGCCGCAGCTCGGCGGTTTCGTCTTTCAGCACCTGGATGACGGCACCCTGGAGGTCGAGGTGACCCGCGACCACACGATCAACGGGCTGTTCGAGGCCCTGTCCCGCAACGGGATCGAGGTCATCAGCCTGCGCAACAAGCAGAATCGGCTGGAGCGGCTGTTCCTCGACATGGTCGAGGGCGACATGACGAGGGGGCGCCACCCGGCGCCGCAGCAGGGCCCGTGAGCCGCTGGCGGCGCTATCGCGTCACCCTGGCCACCATCCTGATCAAGGAGGTGCTGCGCTTTTCGCGGATCTGGGTGCAGACGATCCTGCCCTCCGTCATCACGACCGGCCTCTACTTCGTGATCTTTGGGCGCCTGGTCGGCGAGCGGATCGGCCCGATGGGCGGGCACGATTACCTGGACTTCATCGTGCCCGGCCTGGTCCTGATGGCCGTCATCACCAACACCTACGCCAATGTGGTCTCGTCTTTCTACAGCAGCAAGTTCTCGCGCTACATCGAGGAGCTCCTGGTGTCGCCGACGCCGAGCTGGGTCATCCTCGCGGGCTATGTCGCCGGCGGCGTGGCCCGCGGTCTGGTCGTCGGCGGCGACCGTGATGTTCGTGGCCCTGCTGTTCACCGAGATCCGGATCCACAGCCTCGCCGTCATGCTGCTCGTCGTCGTGCTGACGGCGATCCTGTTCGCCCTGGCCGGCTTCATCAACGCCATCTTCGCGAACAGCTTCGACGACATCTCGATCGTCCCGACCTTCATCCTGACGCCGCTGACCTACCTCGGGGGGGTCTTCTATTCCATCGAGCTGCTGCCGCCCTCCTGGCAGATGGTGTCGCTGGCCAACCCGATCCTCTACATGATCAACGCCTTCCGCTACGGCCTCTTGGGGGTCAGCGACATCCCGCTCGGACTCGCCTTCCTGATCGTCTGCTCCTTCATCCTCGTGCTGACGGCTATCTGCCTTGCACTGCTGCGCCGCGGAGTCGGCATCAAGACCTGAGCGGTGCCGGCAGGCGTCGGCGCGGAAGGGCTGGAGTTGTCTCGGGCGCCGCCAGATGGGACCATAGCCGATGGAACATCCACTCGATGGACGACAGCCGCCCTCTCCATGCCTATCGATCGTGACGACGCGCCCGCTCGGCGCTGCCACAGAGCCTCGGTAGCTGAGCCGTGACCAAGGCCAAGCGACCAACCACCAGGTCCAGTTCCCGCCGTCGACCGCGACGACGGACCACCGCCAACGACCCGCCGCGGCGGCTTTCGCGCCTTCTTGCTGCGCTGGGGCCTGTTCTTCGCGCTCTCCCTGCTGCTCACCGGCCGCCTGGATGCCCCCGCCAGCGCGGTGGAGCCGTTCATGAGCTACGTGCGTTCGCAGCACGTGTCGCTCACGCAGCTCTGGTGGGCGTGGTCATCGGGTCAGGCGGTGGGCGCGGCCCTGCTGCGCCAGGGGCTATTTAATATGTCAAGCCCGCTGTACGATGCTTTTGCAATGTCGCATTCCGATGAGGCACTGCGCCCCACAGTGGTTGCTGCAATCAATGGCGCGTTCGCGTCGGCCTACCTCGTGATGCCGCTTATCAGCACACGGGTGCAGGCGCTGTATGGCTTCGGCCCGCTGTTTGTGGCAACCGGTATCTTTTACACCCTGGCGATCATTGCTAACATCCTCATCTTCCTGCGGCGTCGGTAACGCTTCAAACCTACCGCCTGCTGTTTCTGCTGCCTCTGGCATATAACTTGCGATAGCAATCTATAAAACAGATCGTTCGTATGACACCGCAGCAGGAGGAAGAATCAATTATGGCAAGTGAAAGAAATGCAGTTCAACAACATTCAGATAAGGTTGATCCTCGAAAAAATCAGCAGCCGGTCGAGATAGCTGCTCGGCTTGGGTATACCGTCAAAGGTATTATCTACGGCTTGATCGGTGTGCTGGCCCTGCAAACCGCATTGGGCACCGGTGGCAGCACGACCGGTACCAGCGGCGCACTCCAGAACATCGCCAGTCAGCCATTTGGCTCTATTCTCCTGGGCATTGTGGGCGTGGGTCTGCTGGGCTACGCGCTGTGGCGGTTTGTCGAGGCTGCGATTGACCCAGACAATGAAGGCTCCGATGCCAAAGGGATTATCAAGCGGCTTGGGTATGTTGGCAGCGGTATTATTTATGGTTTCCTGGCCTTCAGCGCTTTTCAAATCCTGATGGGCAGCGGCGGCGGCGGTGGCGACTCAACCCAGACCTGGACAGCATGGCTGATGTCGCAACCGTTCGGGCAGTGGCTGGTTGGGATTGCCGGACTGATTTCTATTGGCATTGGCCTTTATCGCATCTACGAAGGCTTTGCAAAGAAGTTCAAAGAAAAGCTGAATACCGCAGAGATGAGCCAACGCGAAGAAACATGGGCAACCCGCATTAGCCAGTTTGGGCTGGCAGCGCATGGTGTGGTGCTTGGCCTGATCGGGGTTTTCCTGCTCCAGGCGGCATGGCAGGCGCAGCCGGAAGAAGCGCGTGGTCTGGGACAGGTTTTGCAAGAACTGGCCGAGCAACCCTATGGGCCGTGGCTACTGGGTATTGTCGCGGCGGGCCTAGTTGCCTACGGCATCTATTCGATGGTGATGGGCCGCTATCGCCGCCTCAACATCGAGCAGTAGTAGATGCTACTTGAGATACCATAGCGGGTCGTGTGCATCGGCCCACATTGCGCCCTTGTTCCAGAGATATCGTATCGTGCCCCCTATCATCCGTTTTTGTTGGCGGCGATGGCGGGCTTCTGATGCGGTGCGCACCACGATTGCAGTATTGTCTTCGAAATAGTGCAGCAGGTGCCCGCGCAAGGTGCAGGCGGCGGCAAAGCTGGCAGACGCTCCAGCGTGCGCAGGCAGTGCAGCGGCGGGCAGGCTTGTCAGGTAGCGAAACGCTTTATCAGCCCACCCCACCACGGGTAGCAGGTCGCGCACATCGGGCGGCGCGGTGGGGACGTGCTGTGTGGTTTGCGCGGCAAAGCCGTGCGCGGTGGCGATTGCGCCGGTTTGCTGCATACCGTGCAGCAGCCATGCCAGCGTTGGCTGTGGGTCGGCCTCGCTGCCGTAGGGCCGTAGCAAGTCAATGGCCCGCAGTATATCGCCCACCGCCGCCACCCATTGCGGGTAACAGTTAACGCGCCCGCCCGGATAGACCACCTGCGGGAAGCTACCATCGGGCAGGCGTTGCCGCAGCACCCATGCCAGCGCACGCTGTGCTGCGTCGAGGTAGCGCGGTTCGTCGCTCCATTCATAGCCTGCCAGCAAGCCAGGGATGCAGCGGGCAATATACAGCGGAAAGTACTTGTCGATGCGCTGCCCATGCAGGCTGTTCTGCGCTATCGCACCATCGGCGGGGCCGCCGCGCACCTGGAGCGCAAGAATGGCATCAAGCGTGGGCAGGGCATAGGTCAGGGCGAGCCATTCGTCGCTGGTGAGCCGCGCCAGCAGCAACAGCGCCTCGGCAAGGGTTGCCGCCTTGTTTGGCACAAACGAGGGCACACCGGGCGCATCCCGGAACGAGCGCGTCTGATCATCCCAATACCGCGCAATAGCTTGCAGATACAGGTTACGGGTAGCAATATCCTGATAGTATCGAGCCTGCGGGTCGCCGTGCTGCTGCAACACCGCCGCCAGATGCAGCAGCGCCAGCGCACACGCCGCCTCGTGGGGGGTACCGCCCGTTGCCGGATTCAGTTCAAAGGTTGAATAGGCAAATCTGCCATCGCGCTGCTGTGCCCGCACCACATCATCGGCGGCGCGGCGGGCTTTGCTCAACCAGTGGTGGGCGCTGGTCTGGTGATACAGGTTCAGATAGCCGATGATGATGCCCTCGTAGCGCCAATCAATGCCCGCGCCCGTGTAAAGCAATGTGTTAAACCACCAGTGCGCCACTGGCCCACCGTACCCCATCGGGCCACGCATCGTGTCCAGCCATGCATCAAGCGCCAGCACAAGCGGGGCGACTGGTGGCGTGTTGTCTACAGCTTCGACGGCAGGCTGAAGCCGCTGGCTAGCATTACGCAGCCCACCTGCGCGGGCGGTGTGCCAGTCCTGGCGGGGCTTTGTGTGTGCTCTGTATCCTTCGACGAGGGCAACCGGAGCCAGCCACGCCGCCGCGCCCTGTACAACATAGCTTGCCCGGAGTGCGGCTGTGCAACGGTCGGCGAGGTCGCTGCGTCCGCCGCGTTCGAGCAGCCATGCCAAACGACCAAGCAGGAGACTGGTCGGGCTGTGTAGCCCATATATAACATTGATTGATAGGCCTGCCCGCTTGAGCAGCGCCACCACCTGCCCCAGATGCAACGCGGGCCGGGTGGTATCGAGCGGGCGACGCAGCAACGCACCGGAGCACACTACATACAACGTACCGCTTGTTGTCAGCCGTTTGCACAGGGCCGCCAGTTCTGCCGCGCAGGTGGGCTGCACTGCAACGATGCTCTGTACTGTGCTGCTGGCGGTGGTGCCTGCAATCTGGAACTCGTAGCCCCGTAGCCGCTGCACCAGTTCGAGCAGGGCGGGTGCCGTGGGTGCCGCCAGCAGCAGCGGGCCAGCCTGCCGGGTGGCGCGGCTCACACAGATATCAAGCGCGTGGCGGTATTCAAGGGTGGGCCACATTGGACACGCCTCCTTTGTATTGGGCGATAGGCAAGCGGCACGAGGCAATCGGGCAATCGGAACACACCGCTCGCGCAGGCGGGCTTCGTACCCCGGAGCCTGGAGGTTTCAACCGCCCCGCGAATCTGTCCGTTGGCTTCTCATTCGGCTACCCATGCCCCGCATCTGTTAACAGCACCTTGTCATAAATGGCTTCCAGGCGCGGAATGAGCACGGGCCAGCTATAGCGCTCCACCACCTTTGCCCGCCCGTGTGCGCCAGCCGTGCCCCGTGCTACAGCATCGCCGGGGAAACGTCGCAACGCTGCCGCGAGTGCCGCTGCATCTCCCGGCGGCACCAGCACGCCGTCGCAGCCATCGTTGACGACCGAGCGCACACCGGGCAGGTTGGATGCTATGACCGGCGTGCCACACGCCAGCGCTTCGAGCAGCACCATCCCAAACGCCTCGCCCATTGTTACTGAGGGCAGCACGAGCACATCCGCTAGGGCATAGTGCAGTGGCAACTCGGCGCTACTGACACGCCCGCAGAAATGCACCTGTCCCGCTACACCTGCCGCCCACGTGTGCTGTTCATACAATGGGCGCAGGTTGCCATCGCCAACAATCAGCAAACGGGTACGCGTGTCAGCCAGCAGCCGCAGCGCCTCGATCAGCACAGGAATACCCTTGAAGTAGTGCGCTTGGTCAAGTGCGCCTACAAACAGCACCACCCGTGCATCAGGGGGCAAGCGGTAGCGCGTGCGGAGGGAGATACTCTCCAGACCGGGACGGCAGCGCTCGGTATCTACACCGTTGGGCAGTTCGTCGAGCCGGGCAGGGCATGCACGCAGCAGGTGGCGCAACCGTGAGGCGCGGGCATAGTCCCACGAGGTTGCCAGCAC
>JAAUSQ010000025.1 GCA_012033195.1 Chloroflexaceae bacterium | reverse complement strand
TGCAGGGTCAGCGGCGGCGTGCCGCAGCAGGTCTACCAGCGCGTGCTCGTCGGGTTCGGCCCAGCGCCCCTCGCGGTAGTAGGGCATCTCCTGACCCGTGTCAACCAGCCCACGGATAGGCAGCGGGTAGCCGTTGGTCGCATTCAGAAACGCCGTCTGTGCGCTCCAGTCGGTGGCAATCGCTGGCACAGCGCAGGCCATCGCTTCGAGGATCGGCATGCCCCACCCCTCGCCCCGCGTCGGCAGCACAAAACAATCCGCGCATTGGTACAACGCGTTCAACTGCTCGCCGCTCAGGTTCTGATTGTACAGCACGCCCACAGGCGGCGATGGGTCGGGCAGCAGGTGTGCCATCGCACGCAGCGGGTTGACAGCAGGCTGTCGGCAGTCAAGCTTGAGCAGCAGCAGCACCGGATCGGTAGCGCGGAAGGCCGCACGGTAGGCCCGCAGCAGCACATCCCATCCCTTGCGTGGCCCCCATTCAAACACCGAGAGAAACACGGTGCGCTCGGTCAGCAGGGGGCGCGGCGCGGCGGCAGGCGAAAAGTGCTCGGTGTCTACCCCCAGCGGTATCACAGAGATCGGGCGCTGCACTCCCGATGCACCAAATACCTCGGCCCCCCATGTGCTGGTCGTCCAGACCTCGTGCATCAGGTTGGCCTGCGCCACCCACGATGCGGGCAATCGGTCGGCCTCGTGCATCGTAAAGCCGATACGATAGCTACCGCTGTTCTTGGCAAAGCGGTCACCGGGCGCATATACCACCTGCGGCACATCCAGCCGCACCGGGCGTGCCTGTAGCTCGCGGATGCGCGGGTGCATCTGACCCACGGCTACCTGCTCGTCACGGTCGGCCCCATACAGATACAGCGGGCGCACCTGTACGCCGCGTGCATCCAGCCCCAGCACAAAAGCTCGCGCCGAACCACTGTAGCCGGTTGGGGATGCAAACGACGAATGCCACGTCAGATGCAGTGGGTCGGTTGGTGAATCAGGGGGCACGGGTGCACGGGCATCTGCTGACGGCGTGGCACTGCCCTGGTCGGCCAGATGCTCTTCAATACGGCGACGGGCGGCCCGCTCCTGGTCAAGCTGCACCACCAGACTATCGAGGATACGCACAATATGGGCGTGGCTTTGGTTGGTCTGCCGTAGTTCGTCGCCCAGCAGCCACCACGCCAGCCGGGTACGCAGCCGCGCCAGCAGTGCAGGCCGTGCGGTGGGGCGCAACTCGAAGCCGTGCCGCAGTTCGTCAAGTTGCTGCGCCAGAAAGGGTCGGTCAGCGCCAGATTGGTGAGGGTCGGCAGGTTCGCCAGTGCTGCGACGGGCTGCGGCTGTGCCACCGCCTGCGCTATCGCTTCCAGCAGCGACAGGCCAGGCGGCAGCGGTATGGTGAAGAGTGCCGCAGCCATCGCCGCCCCTTACTCGCGGCGGCGCAGGGCGGCGAGTTGCTCGGCAATCAGGCCAAACATAAACACCACCACCGCGCCCATACTCAGGGCCACCGCCGAATTGGGCACCCGAAAACGGAAGGGGTCGGTAATAAAATAGCTAATCAGGAAAGACAGCACCGCCAGCAGCAGCATCGCCACCGCCACCGGAAAGTATACCCGCAGCGGCGCAAACAGCGAGATCATCCGCAGAATAATCAGCAGGAAGCGCACTCCATTTCGTAGCACCTTCTGCCCGCTGCGCCCCCCCTGGCGCGGCTTGCTGATGATTGGTACAAAGCCCACCGCATAGCCCGCCTGTATCAGCGCGAGGGTGCTGGTGGTAGGGTAAGAATAGCTGTTGGGCAGCAGGTGCAAAAACTCCAGAATGACTGCCCGCCGCACCGCCCGAAAGCCGCTGGTCAGGTCGTAGACAGGCTTTTCAACCAGATAGCTGCCCACCGCATCGAGCGCATGGTTGCCCACCCGCCGCACCTGCGTGCCACCCTTGGTAGCCGCCGAACGCGCCCCCACCACCATATCATAGCCTTCTGCCAGCTTATCGAGCAGCAGCGGGATATACTGCGGGTCCATCTGCCCATCGGCATCCATCAGCAGCACCACATCGCTGGTTGCCGCCCGGATGCCTGTTTTCACGGCGGCCCCGTTGCCCATATTCAGCGGACGACGCACTACCCGCGCCCCGGCTACTCTGGCTTCGGCGGCGGTGTCGTCTGCCGAATGATCATCAACCACCACAAGCTCGGCATGCGGCAGATAGGCCCGCACCGCCGCGAGCACCTGCGCGATGCCGTGTGCTTCGTTGTAGGCCGGAATAACCACACTGACTGTAAAGGGATACTCAGCCGGGGTCATTGCTGCGGCGAAGGTTTCGTGTACTGCTTGCATATTACTCGCGCATGGTCGCTGGAGCCGCCCGTAGCGCCGCCAGCGGTGCCGGTTTCAGCAGCCACGCCAGCGCCCCTAGCAGCGCCCCCCCGATATAGAACGTTACAAAGATCAACAGCGAGAAGCCCAGCGCCTGCGCCGACGCTACCCCTAGTGCGCCCAGGTAGGCCACGATGCTGGCATCCCGCGTGCCAATGCCCGAAATTGACACGGGCAGCAGCGTGATCAGGCTGCCGAGTGCGACGGCATAGCTAACGGGCACAAAGCCCACCGGAAGCCCCACCGCCAGCGCCACCAGATAACACTGCCCAAAAAAGATTGCATATGCCAGCAGCGTTAGCAGGACACCCACCAGCAGCACGCTGCTCGACAACTGCCGCAACCCGGCCCGTATCTCAACCACCCACCCGCCAAGCTTTGTGAGCTTTGGCCCTACCTTCGGATGGTCGAGCGGGACGATGCGCTGGGCAAGGCGGCTGAACCAGCCAAAACTCACCGGATGGATCAGCAGCACCAGCGGGGCGACCAGCGCCAGCACCAGCAGCACCAGTGCCAGCCACCCATCGACGGTACCGAAACTCGCCGAGGCCAGCGCCAGTGCGCCCACCGCCAGCAGCATAAACAGGTCAAACAGTCGATCCAGGAACACCGACGATAGCGCCCGCCCGCCCGAAATCGCACAGTCTTGCTTGAGGTGCAGCGCCTTCACAAACTCGCCCAGCCGACCTGGAGTCAGCAAGCCGATGAAGATGCTGCCGAAGTAGGCCAGCACCGCAGGCCGCGTGCCATACACAATGCCCTGGCTCCGCAGCGTGAGTTGCCAGCGCACCACCTTGACATACAGTTGTGGCACGTTCAGCGCCACGGCCAGCGCCAGCAGGGGCCACGCCGCCGCCCCAAGCACTGCCAGCACCCGCCGCAGGTCGATAGTGAAGAGCAGCGCTACAAACAGCAGTACGCCCGCAAAGCGCAGATAACTGGCCTTCAGTCGCATCGCTTAGCCTCGCTTGCGCCCGACAATCAACTGGTTCGCCATCACCACATCCAGCCCTGCCGCCGAGATACCCCGCTCGATCACCTTTTCTGCCGGGAAGCCCACGGGCGAGAACATAAACTTCTTGGTCTGGACGACTTCGAAGCCCGCCCGCTCGAACAGGTCGCGCAACTGTTGCAGGTTGAACGTCTCCTGATGGCCTGGCTCTTTCAGTAGCCCGATCCGCGCCGAGATGCGCTCCAGAGTCGGGTCGGGCGTGGTCGCAACCATGATCCCACCCGGGCGCAGCATCCGCAGACACTCCTGCAACATTGCGCCTGCATCCGGTACGTGCTCAATAATTGCGGTGGCAATGATGGCATCTGCCGTGCCCGATGCGACGGGCATTTGCAGAGCATCGGCCTGACCCTTAAAAATGCCGTCTTTGTTGGCCCGCAGCAGCGCCAGTCCCAGGTCGAAGCCCAGGAAGGTCAGGTCACCCATACGCTGTCGCAGGTTGGTCAGCATCAGTCCATCGGCGGTGCCCACATCCACTACCACCTTGAGATGCCCATTGCTGTAGCGGCGCAGCGCTTCCTCGACTTCGTCGGTGCGGCGGCGCAGACGGTAAATCAGTTGCGGCTTCTTCTTGCGCCCCTCGAAGTAGTCAACATCATACACGCCAAACGGTAGCGCCGCACTCTCCTGACTGATTGGCTGGTCGTCGGCCTGGGTATGCAGGGCGGGCGGCTGTCCCGGCTCGTCGGGCACCACCTGCACCAGCATCAACCGTCGCCCCATATTAAACGCCGCCAGTGCAATCGGGTCCAGCGTGTGGCCCTGTACCTCAAGCTCCTGGCTCTGGAAGTAGCGGCTCTGTGGCACGTAGCGCACAAAAAACTCGTCACCGACTGCCATGCGCCGCAAGAAGGTATCGCCATCGGTGCGGCGTACTTCGTCGGTCAGCGTCAGCGAACTGCTTGTTTCATCGATCTGCAAGGTGCGCCGAAAGGTAATCGGCACCGGACGTCGCCCCAGCATCAGCGTGCGCCGGATACCGCCTTTCAGCATATGCGAGAATTGCGAGTTCCAGCCCAGCGCAACGAGGGCGCTGCGGAACAGAATGTTCTTGAGCGGTGTAAAGAGCTTATTGGATGGCACCGCGTTCAGCGTGCCGGTCACGCTCCAGCCGCGTTCATCGGCCTGTGCGGTATAGGTCGGGTCAACCCACTGCGAGGTGACGACCTGCCCATCTTCGAGTTCACCCAGCAAGCCGCAGTCGTTGAGCAACAGGCGACCCGTGGTGCAGTCGAACACTTTGACCACGCCACCCTTGGCGAGGTTCGCCAGCACATAGCGGTCGGGTAGCGTGGCAACATATACCCGCGCCCCTGGAAAGTAGCGCCGGAACGGTTCGTGCTCGTAGGGCAGCGGTGGCAGGTCGGCGGGGCGCGGCGTGTAATCCAGGTAGGCCTGCAAGAACTCCGGCACCCGATAGACCACGTAACGATCCGAGATAATATCGGGCGGCACCAGTTTATCTTCGGCCAGCCCTTGCAGCATCTTTTCGGCCACCGCCGCCGCCAGCGGAAGTGCGCGCCCCATCACCTCATAGCCGTGCGCGTAGAAGTGTAGCGTGTTGCGGCTGCCCATACTGCCACCATAGAAGCCATTCGGGTAGGCAAAGTAGCTGCTAAACTCCACCGACTTCCGCATCACCTCCAGCAATTCGGGGGCCGGGTCGTCCTGGTAAATCTTCGCCAGAAACGACACCGTTGCGGAGAGATAGCCCGGATCGACACCATCATACTCCCGTGCCCAGCCTTCGTCGCGGTGATACGTCAGGAAGCCGTTCCACAGCCGCCGATAGCCATCGAGCAGCGATTGATCGCCTAGCAGACGGTGGGCTTTCCACACGGCAAGGCAGGCCATGGCGTGGTGATTGGCGAGGTGGTCTTCTTCCGATTCGCCTGCCGCGATGAAGTGCGCCGCACGATGCACCGCCAGCCGCACCCGGATCGCCACATCATCGGGCAGTTCGTCGGCCAGCAAGTTGTAGGCTTCGACACTGGTAAAGGTGGTGAAGGCGGTCGGGCCAACCCACCCGCGCTCGAAGGGGTAGAACTCATCGAATGAGCCATCGCTGTGCTGAATGCGTGTCCAGTAATCCAGGCCCGCAATCGCCCAGTCGCGGATCTTGGGCTGCCGATAGTAGATATTGCCGGGGAACTCGTGGCGATAGACCAGCGCCAGCGCCTGCACTGCAAACTGCCGCACCGCGTCGGGAAAGTCGGAGGTTTTATCTAGCCAGTAGTCGCGGTGAAAGCAGCCATAGGTTGGCGAGAATGGGTTGCGATCCAGGTTGCTCAAGAGGCGCGGCACCTGGTTGAGGGCCTTCTGAGCATACACAGCACGCAGGTCAGACATGCTACTCTTCCTCTCCTTCTTTGAGATAGGCGCTCGGCATTCGGTGATTGATGAGTTCGGCCAGCAGGCCAAAAATCGCTACTTGCACGCCGGTCATCGCAATCATCAGGGTGGACACATCGGCCAGTTGTTGCAGCACCAGCGTACTGAAGATGCCCCACACCAGGGCCAGCACCAGCAGCAGCAGGCTAAGCGGCAGAAAGATTTTGAGGGGCACAAAGTACAGACCAATCCGCAGGATCAACTGGATGAAGTTGAGGGTATCCCGTATTGGTTTAATCTTGGAACGGCCCACCCGTGCGTGGTAGTTGACCGAGACGTAATCAACCAGATAGTTGCTAGTCATCATGCCGAGGGTGATGGTAGTGGTGAACGAAAAGCCATTGGGCAGCAGCGCAAAAAAGCGGCGCACGGCATCGCGGCGGAAGACTCGAAAGCCCGAATTGATATCGGGGATCTTCTGGCCGGCAACATAGTTTGCCAGTTTGCCAATGAACCACTTGGCCGGGCGGCGCACCAGCGGAATAGCCACCTGTTCGCCGGTACGGGCACCCACCACCATATCGCTCTGGTTGGCTTCGAGCAGCGCCACAAGGTCGAACATGCGCTCGTTGGGATAGGTACCATCGGCATCGGTGATACAGATGAGCGGGTGTGATGCCCGCCGAATACCCGTCTTGAGGGCGGCCCCATAGCCCCGGTTGCGCGTGTGGCGGATCAGGGTAATATCGGGTAGCGCATGCACCACCGCCGCCGTATTATCGCGTGAGCCGTCGTCAATCACGATGATTTCATAGGGGCGAAGTTGCTGCTGCATCAGGGTATTCAGTTGCGTGAGCACTGGCCCAATACCGTGCTCTTCGTTGTAGGCCGGTATCACCACCGAAATACCCGCCAGGGTCGTGCTAGCGTGGTGCGGTGCTGCGGGCAGTGTATGGGGTTCGGACAGCAGCACACTCATCGCGTATGCTCCGCCGTTGCCGGGGTCGGCTCCCCAAGCACCCGTACATCCGAGAGCCACATCATCCCGGCGGTCTCTTTTACAAGCTCCATTGTCATCGGTCCGTTCACATCAAAATTAAAGGTCTGCAATTCGTTCGGTATCAGCGGCAGTGCTTCCTGTCGTCCATCAGCATATGTTACCAACAAATGGCCCGGTTGTTCGGCAGCCGTCAACAATTTGAGTTGTTCCGGCCTTCTGGCAAAGCGCTGCTCAAAGGTACCATCAGGTGTTTCTCTGCCGTTATGCATCATACCATGGACTGTAATGTTTTCTTCAGTAATGGTAATGGTCACTTTCTGGGTCAATTCAAAATGCATCCAGTCGAGCAGCATGGGGAACTCGGCAACGGTCGCGTCGGTACGGCGCAGCAGCCTGTAGTCGCCATTACTCCACACTTCGTCCATCCGTCGGTCGAGGAACCACGGCTCACCAGGAAGTTCATCCCATTCCCAATAGTGCTGCGGATAAGCAACCAGGGCATACTTGATCAAGTCGGGACTATACACCTGCGTCGGTGTCCAGTAATCCGGCGATTGTTGACGGTAGTATACATTTGGTCGATCAAGAATGTAGCCGGTCCACATTGCACCCGGCGTTGTCTTGTCAAGGATCAGCAGCGGCTCATCGGGCGGCAAGAGCCTGTTAATCTCATCTATTGTAAGCTGGTTCTGCGTTGCGATAACACCTCTACCTTCGCCAAAACTGGCCGCCGTGTTCCAGGTATGGGCTGTGGCAATACCAAAGATGCCTACCAGCCACAGGACCAGCGCACCCTGCAAGGTGCGGCGCAGACGTGGCTGCAAGGTGCGTATATCATGGAGCAGCAGAAAGCAGCCGACAATCAGCAGTACCACCAGGAAGGGAACCGCAAGCGAGGCTACCTTAAAATATAGATACGCATCGCCCTGCCCCTGCCGTAGCCAGAAGCGCAAGTGAAACATACCCGCACTAAGCACCAGTATCAGTGCAGTAAAGAAGGTACGTTGCCGCGCACGCATACGGAATAGCCCATAAACCATGATGATTCCGGCAATTGTCAGCAATACGGTTGCCAGATGCAACGGCAACTGGGGCAAGTCCCAAAAGTGATAGACGGCCTCTACGTGATTGATGATCCCGATCAATTCGCCGGGGTGCGGAAAGTCGCTAATATCGCCACGCGCCTTCATCACATCCCGCCCGGTGATGCGGTCAACCAGATTCATATGGTGCATAAAATGAACCCACGTAAAGGGGATCGTGAGAAGGGCTGCGGCAATCATCCCGAATCCGCGCCGCATCAGCACCAGCAACGGCTCCTGCAATGCCTGCAACTGATGGGTAGCCGTAATCGGTGCTGGCACACGGCGGATCCGTTGACGCCAACGGGCATACAGTTCGCCCAGAGTGATAATACTCACAACTGGTACGAGATAAACCAGGTATGGTGGATACAGCGCAACTAGGGTCGCAATGAGCAGGCCCGCCAGGATAATGCCCCGCCGCGTTCCGGCGCGTACTGCTGCCAGCACTGCGGTTATAACAAACGGCCAGATGGCAAGACCGGCATTCTGCGAAAAGCCATTGTTGGCAACCGATGTATGGATAACTGATTGCACACTGACCAGCAACCCCGCGCCCAGTGCAACCCACTGGTTCAAGCGGAGTTCGCTCCGCACCAGTACAAACACACCAACAGCAGTGAGGGCAAACCAGCCTGCCATCATCACCGAGAAGACATAGTGGGGCCGCATACCAAAAATACTTGAGTACAGTGCCAGCAAAAAGGTATCGCCTTCGCGCAGGTTCATCTGCCCACGTATGTGGTCGAGGAATGGCGGCACCAGTGGCGCGGCGGGTGCAGTGGTCATCACTCCGCTGATCTGGCGGTATTCAGAACGAACGAGATAAAAGATAGCGTCAATTGAGCCACCGACCGTCGTGAGATATCCTACCTGATACAGCGGGAGTACCCCCAGCACCAGCGCCACTGCTGCCGGAATCAGCGCGAGCCAGTGGCGCTGTTTCATGCGCGGGCGCGCACCCTGTTGCCACGCCCAGATATTAACCACCGTAAAGAACAGCAGCAACGGCCATAGCAGGACGTTGGTACCAATCGGGAGATAGCCCGGTAGATAGCCCACCGCAAGCAGTGCGCCCATCCCGATAACCGGTGTAAAGAGTGGCAGCATCGGCAGCAGGCGCGGCGAACGCAGCAGCCACGTTACGCCGAAGCCAGCATAACACAGTACCCCCAGCATCACCGCCAGCATCCCCACGATCTGCCCGGTCAGCAGCAGCAGCGGGCGCGGGAGCAGCAACGCCCCGATGATAACAACCATCAGCAGTACCATCGGTAGCAGCCAGCGGGGAGCCGTAAGCACCCACCGTAGCAGGGCGGGGGCTGTTCTGGTTGACTTGCCTGCGATACCGATGAAGCGTTTGATTGTTGCTTATGGATCATAGCTCCTCCAGTGTCAACTTTATATATTGCACTATTGCCCCGATCTGGCGCACATCGCGGCCTTTCCCAATGGAAGCAGCACTTCGAACGCGGTCAACTTCAATCAATACTGCCACCTCTTCACCCGCGTCACAGGGCGGAATATTAAGCCCAATGCTTACAAAATCACTGGTGGGTAACTCCTGAGTGATCGCATGTTCTTTATAATGCAGGGTCAGTGAGATCGGCCCAAGCCTATCCCCATCACTCGATACATACGTTATAATGCGATTTTCGCCGCCTTCAGCTCGCAAAAAGACTTCGGCACGTTGCATCGTCCAGCGTGCAATATCTTCAAGCTGATGCCAGCCCGACCCGATATGCAGTTCGTCGTTCTGACCCATAATAACTGTGTTACTTGTCACACAACGAATATCAACCATACTGCGATACAGCCAGGGTGCGTAACGTGAACGGGGCGGATGTTGCGAACGGGCTAGCGTCAGAATATGGTCGCACCAGTGCGAACGCAGCGCCGACATAATATACGGTAACCCGAACTGCCGCTGATGCAGATTGGCAAGCCGGATCTTTTCCACTACGAAGCCGCTATCCTGTAACAGGTTAATCACCTCAGATGGCGTATATTCGCGGTTGTGCCGCCCATACGGGCCTAAGCCTGAATAGGGGTCGTTGATGTTGCGCCCTAGGGCCAAGTCACGCAGATGTTCCCAGCGCAGCATATTCGGCGTTGTTACAATCACAAAGCCGCCTGGTTTTAACACCCGGTGAATTTCGTTGAGGGTGTGCATCGGGTTGCACGTCAGATGCTCCAGGATTTCGCAAAATAACACACCATCAAAACTGGCATCTTCATACAGAAAATCTTGCAACTCAACATTAAAATGTTCATACTGAAAAGTGTGTGTTTCGTTATACTTTTCGCTGGAAATCGTCTGCTCGTTACACGGCTGTGTTACTTTTTCACCAAAGTAATTCGCAAAGCGCAGCTCATACGTATGAAACTTTTTAAGCAACAGTGTCATAAAATAGGGATTGGCCCCCAGTTCAAGCAGGCGTGCGTTCGCTGCCGGAGCAGGTGGTATCAACCGCATGGTTTGCAGGATGCGCCCGATGGCATCGTGAACGTAGATATAGCCTTCGTAGGTATTTACACCAAACAGATCGAAACTTAGCAGGTAGTCGATAATCCCCTCGCGTGTACTGAGGTTGGGCATCATTGATATGCTCATGCTGTTGATACTCCTTCGCGTACACCGATTTTAGTGGCATGCTGCAACGTAGGTACGGCTTTCTTCGAGCGCCCGTTCCAGCCGTTCGTCAATGGCAGGCCAGCTATACAGCCGCTCGACAAAGTGCCGCCCCGCCTGCCCCATCTGCCGCCGCAATGCTGCATCCGCCAGCAGCAGGTCGAGGCAGGCTGCAAACTCGGCATAGCTGGTATAAAACAGCCCCCCATTACTGCGAATAACCTGTTCGCGCAGCACCGGTGCGGCCCCATTCGCCAGCACGGGCTTGCCCGCCGCCCACGCTTCCAGCGTCACAATCGACAGGCTCTCGTAGGGCGAGGGGATGACCAGCACGCTGCACTGTGCCAGCAAGCGCTGCTTCTCTTCCTCGCTCACAAAGCCTGCAAATGTTATTTGCCGATGGGGAGCCAGTTCCATATCGGCCCGCCCTGCATACACCAGCGCAAGCGCTGTACTGCGCTCGGCCAGGTAGCGCAGCATATACGCGTGCAGATGGTCGCAGCCCTTCGAGGGGTGGATGCGCCCGATATACAACAGCATCGGCGGTTCGGCTTCGATATGCTCGGACAGGTCGGGCAGATCGATGCCAATACCAATCTCGGCGTTTGGAATGGCCGCCACTGCAAACTGGCGCTGCACAAAGACCCGCTCGGCGGGTGTCAGGTAGATGATGGAGCGCGGCGACGTGAACACCTGCCGAAAGATGCCCAGATAAATCGGCGGCTCGTCGTGCGCGGTTGGCACCAGCACCGCCTTGTGCGCTACCGCTGGCATTCCAAAAAAGGTTGTACAGTAGAGATAAGTCATAAAAACAAACAGGTCGAACTCGTCCTGCTGCTGCTCGATGGCCGCAAAGAGCGCGGGCGACCACGGCCCGCCGCGCCGCATCCATTCCACCTCCTGGGCGATGGTATGCGGCTGCCAGTAAATCAGCCGCGAAAATGCATCGAAGCTCGCCATATCACGCGGTTCGGGCACCCGGTAGCGCTGCACCTGCACCCCATTGATCAGCTCGTGCCCCGGCGAGTAGTGGTCGGCCCACGTCAGATAATCGCGGGCGCACGTTGTCAGCACAGCGACGGTGTGGCGGCGGGCCAGCCGTTCGGCCCACACTCGGCAGAGATACTCTGAGCCGCCATGCACATCAAGCCCGTAGCGCTGAATAACAAATGCAATCCGCATCCTACACTACACCCCGTTCGCCAGATCACGAAAGACGTTTAACAACGCTGCCCGCAGGCTGTGGTCGGTAAAGGCCTGCACATGGCGCTGCCCGTCGGTCTGCAAGCGCTGATAATAGGGCGCATCGTCCCAGAGCGCATCAATCCGCGCCGCCATCTCGTCGGGCGGGCCTTCGAGCACCACGCCCCCCGGCCCCATTGTTTCGGGAATGGGTGGCACAGTGGTGCCCAGCACGGGCGTTCCGAAATACAGCGACTCGGCAATTGGCACACAGAATGACTCCCAGTGCGAGAGGATTGTTGAGAAGCGGGCATGGCGAAAGAAGCTTGTTAATACCTGCGGCTCGTTCACCTTGCCCACAAACACTACTGCCTCGCTCAGGCCGTGCGCGTTGATCAGCGCTTCCAGTTCTGCCGAGTAGCCGGGGAGTGAGTGCCCGCCCACCAGAAAAAACTTGAGATTGGGGCGGCGACGGTGCAGCGCGGCGAATACCTCTACGGCTGTTGTCAGGTTCTTCTGCGGTACGATACGCCCCACAAACAGCAGATAATCGAGACCTTGCAGCAGCGGCTCCCACTGCGGCGCACCCGCCCCCGTGAAGCGGCCTGTATCTACCACCATCGGCACCTTGTGAATGCGCCGATAACCGCGCCGGTGCAGGTCGTCGCGGACATAGTCGGTATGCACCACGCACAGATCGGGGTAGGCACCAGCCGATCCAGGAACGCCTCGCCCTGGATGCAGAGTTGCTCCATATACGGGTCGTAGCCATGAAACAGCCACGCCGGACTCACGTTCTGGCTATCAAACACCACTACATCGGGGCTACGCTCTACCCAGTGAATATTCTCGCTATAGATTGAATAGTGCAGCCACAGGATATCTTTGCCCGTCGGTTGGTAGGCGCTGGTCGGCAAATGCGCCAGCGGGTAGACCGGGTTGGGGTGGTCGGTGTAGAGCCGTACATCACACTGCCACTCGCGCAGGATGCGTACCAGCGACAGAATGTAGTTGCCAATCGCATCGCCCGGAGAGAGGGCCGCTGTCATCATGTGGATGGTCAGGCTCACAATCAGGCTCCTATTATAGCGTGCTGGTAGGTATGGGGCGGGTGGAGGGTCGCCCGCAGAAAGCCAAGCAAGCGCCCCAGCACAGCATCCCAGGTGAAGTTGTGCTGCACATATGCCGCACCCGCCTGCCCCATCTGGTGGGCCTGTGTGGGGTGTTCCAGCAGCCAGTCGAGACACCCGGCAAACTCGTCGTAGCTGCGAAAGTGCAACCCGCCGCCGCTCAGTTCGCTGAACTCGCGGGTAACGGCACAATCGCTATGCACGAGTGTTGGCGTTTCGCACACCCAGGCTTCCATCATGACAATCGAAAAACTCTCGTGCAGCGAGGGCTGACAGAGCACGGTTGCGGCGGCATAGGCGTCGTACTTTTCTTGCACCGAGAGGAAGCCTAGATCATACGCCGCACTGCTCTCGACTAGGTCGGCGGGCACAGGCAGACCGGGGCCACCGAATGCAGACCAGCGCCATCGGCCCGCCTGCCGCCCGGTAGCGCCGGAAATACTCAAACAGCAGCGGCGTATTTTTGGGAGCGTCACGCCGCCCCGCATACAGAATGAATGGCGTGCTGATGCCATAGGTCGCCCGGAAGCGTGCAGCCTCGCCCGTAATCTCGGTTTCTACACCGCCGCCAAGCAGCAGCGTGCGCGGGTGGGTAATATCATACAAGCTATGGGCAAGGCGCTGTTCGGCAGGTGAATAAAACATCAGCGCATACGCCCCCTCGATAAGCTGCCGATACAGGTTCATAGCGGCATAGGCCTCGTCGTGAATGCAAGGGATGACATAGGCCCGTTCCGCCGCCCGTGCGCCCCAGTAGGTGGTACCAAACATATACGGCGTAAAGATATACAGCCGTTGCTCACGTTCGGCAGCAATTGCCGCCTCCAGTTCGTCGCTGCCGATGATCTCGCGTACAAACACGGCCTCATCCAGCAGGCCAAGCCGTTCGCCTGCCAGCAAGCGATTATTCAGCGCATCGAAGCGGGCCGCATTGCGCGGACGCACCGCAAAGCGCCGCACCGCCACGCCGTTCACTGTATCTGGTCCCACCGGAAACGCGGGCACGCTCCAATCGGTCATCAGGCCGCCTGCCGTGGTCGCCCACACTTCGGCAGCAATGCCGCGTGCATGCAGTTCCTCGGCAAGCCGCCGCGCCTGAAACTCGGCCCCACCGGTCACCCCTGGCCCATACCAGGGCGTGACAAAGGTGATGATTGGCTGTGCTGGCTGGCTCCATTGCCACTGATTCGCAGATTGTACATCGCTCATGACTGTTGCTGGTCGAGCTGTTCTTGCAGCAAGCGCACCTGCTCGCGCAACTGAATAACCTCATCACGTAATGACTCAAGTTCGACAGTGCTGGCGGCAAACTCCGAGCGCCGCAGCATGTTGTTGAGCGCCCGCACCGTGTTGGCGTTAAACTCGGTCTGCCGATAAATCATCGGGTCGAGATAGCCGCGCACTTCGTGATGAAAGCGGGTGCGTGCCACCTCCCACAGCCGCCCCAGTTGTGAGGCTCCCGGTGCAAGGTGGAGCGGCTCATAGATAGTATTCCACTGCTGATTGAGCGCATCCAGCGCCGCCCGCAGGTCGCCCTCGACGTTGCGCCCCTGCCGCTCGGCAATCTGGCGGCGCACCTGCCGCATAATCTCGGTAACATCGGGCACAGCCGGTGCTTGCGATGGTTCAGCTTCGGGCGTTGTATCTACGGGTGTTGGCTTGGCAATGGGTGCAGCCTCAGCAGTCGTCAGCACTGGCGCTGGCGTTGCATCCTCGCCGGGAACATCGGTGTGTGGTGCGGCATGCGGCAAGGGCGTATCTGGCATAGCTAGTGGCGCGATTGGCTCCGGTTGGTCTGGCGCTGGCGAAGTGTCAGGCGGTGCAGATGAGTAGAGACCTTCGCTGCGGCGGCGGTTCTCGTCGACAACCACGGCACTATGCAAGCGGCGCAACATTGCCACAAGCTGCGGACGGGCCACAAGTGCCTCGGCTGCATCGCCGCTGCGCTGTGCCAGTACGCTATTCAAGTTCAGCAGATTATCGAGATAGGCATACTTACGGGCCAGACTGTTGCTCAGGCTCCAGCGCTCGATCTCTTCGGTTTCGGCGGGTGCAAACTCGCGCAGCAGCATCGAGAGGGGCGCGTGCTTGAGCACAAAGCGCAGCCGATTGCGATGGTACAGCCGCTGATGGCGGGCACTCTGCGAGGTAGCCCCCTCGTGGTGCAGCAGGTGGGCATACGGTGTATACAGCACTTCGAAGCCAGCGGCCCGCGCCCGGTAGCACAGGTCGGTGTCTTCGAAGTAGGCCGGCGAGAAGCCCTCATCAAGCAGGCCCACCTCGCGCAGCACCACACTCCGAATTGCCATCGCCGCGCCCGTCACATACTCAACATGCCCCACCGTATCATACTGTGTGCTGTCGGTCTTGCCTGTGCCGCGATGCTCTGGCGTGGCGAGCGGCCAGTGCAGGCTACCGCCCGTGTGTTGCAGCGTGGTGCCATCAGGGAAGAAGATTTTGCAGCCAACAATGCCCGCCTGTGCCTGCGCTTCGAAAACAGCCACAAGCTGCGCCAGCCAGTCGGGGGCCACTTCGGTATCTTGATTGAGCAGCACCACAATATCGGGGGGGAGTGTCAGCCAGCGGAAGCGGGGCCTGCCCAGCCAGCAGCGCCCGAATACCCGCGTTGTTGCCCGCCGCAAAGCCCAGATTCGAGGGCAGCCGCAGCAGGGCCACATCAGGAAATTCGTGCTCAACCAGTTCTGCCGAGCCATCGGTGGAGCCGTTGTCCACCACCAGCACACCATAGCTATCAATGCCCTGCTGATGGGCAAGCGCCTGCAAGCAGGGGCGCAGGTAGTCCACGCCGTTCCAGGCCAGTACCAGTACTACAACCCGACTCATTGGCGCGGCCTCCCCTCTTCAGGTGCGGTGGGGGTCAGGCTAGCGAGATGTTCGGCAAGGCTGGCGCTCACTTCGTCGGCGGCGGCAAGGGCTTCGTTCAGCAGTTGCACGGTATACGTCAGGCGCAGCAGACGGTCGTGCAAGTCGCCCGTGTGGTCGGCCATCGTATCGAGCCGTCCGTTGATGTCGTGGTTAATTGTCTCAATGCGCTCGCTGAGCGTGCCATCAAACGCGGCCAACGCATCGAGCCGCCCATTGATATCGCGGTTAATCGTCTCGATACGTTCGCTCAAAACACCGTCAAAGCGGGCCAGTGTATCAATGCGCTGTTCCAGCTTGACAATTTGCGCCATCATTGCGTTTAAGTATCCGAGGATTTCTTCGTGCCGCGCCGCCGATTGATAAAAGAGTTGGACCAGTGCGGCATTAAAATCGCGCTGCTGGGCATAGACGGGCGCAAGCACCCGCCCCAGCACACGCTGTGCAACCCGGCTGAGCATGCCGCCTTGCTGCGCTGGCATGCCAAATTGCCAGCCAGTTTCCAGCTTTTGAATCAGTTGTGTATATTCCTCTTGCATACTACTCTCTTGTGTCGTGGTCGGCGGCACGGTTGCTAAAGCCGCTGGTGGCTCCGGTACAACGTGTGGCGATACAGGCCGCGAACGCCGCAGCGGGCGCATACAGAAGCGACTCAACGGTTCAAGGGTACGTTCCCAGGTAAACGCATCAGCGATCTGGCGGGCATGTTCGGCACACTGCTGCCGCACTTCTCGATTGCTGACAAGGTGCACCGTGGCTCGTACTACATCGTTGATATCTTCAGGGCATACAGTATACCCCAAGTTGCGATTTCGCACCAGATCAGCCGCCGCATCACCAGCGGTTACAATGCTTGGCAATCCGGCCCAGAGATGATCGAGGAAGCGCGACCGGATTGCGGCATATGCCGTTTCGAGGTGGTCGCGGTGCAGCGATACCGCAATATCGGCCTCTAGCAGAAAATCGGCCCGCTGTTGATAGGGCACCCACATCTCATAAAAAAAGACCGCCTGATTGAGCAGGCCCAGTTCGGCGGCCAGCGCCCGCGCCCGCTGGGGCATCTGCATCTCCTGGACGGTGCCAGGGTGCCGCCCCGCCAGAAACACCAGGCGTGTCTGGGGGCAGGTTGCAAGCACCTGCGGCATTGCGTGGATCAGCGTCAGCGGGTCGAGCCAATCCCATAAACCACCCGTCCAGAGGAGAATAATCTCATCATCGCCAATGCCGGGAAGCACGCGCGCATAGCTGGCCCCTGCTTCGTGGGTGGCTGCGCTGCAAGCCCAAACGAGGCCACATCAATCAGGCCGCGCAAGTCGGGCGTTTCGTCAGTCAGGTGGGGTGTTACGCGGCCCAGCGCCACCAGCACCCCCATATACAGGTCGCGCTGGCGCTCGGTGGCACACAGCAGAAAATCGCCCACCCCAAGCTGTTGCATCAGCAGGGCGCGGTCGTGTTCGTTCTGCTGGCGGCGCTGCTCGGCGGGTGCGCTGCGGAACAGTTCCAGGTTTTCCAGCAAAATCGGGTCGTACACATCCAGCACCAGCGGCGACGCACTGTGGGCCAGTTCGGGATGCGGCAGCAGCAGAAAGCCGTTTGCCACCACCACATCGGCGGCTGCCAGCCAGGGGGCCAGCGTTTCGGCAGCGCCCCAGGTAAAGCAGCCACATGTCAGGTTTGGTGGCGTGGTCAGGTCGCCCAGGTCGATGGGCTGCGGTGCAAGGAGGGTCACCGGGTGCCGAGCGGCGAGCACCCGCGCCATTTCCCAGTAGCGAATCCCTGGCCCCGCCATACGGCTCCCGATCACGTCGTGACAGAGAATGAGCACACGGGGAGTAGTTAGCTCGTTCTGCATAATGGTTCCTTCCGTCAGAAGATGGTCACCTGCCGAAGCGGGCCGCCGGAGGTTTGAACCTCCCGGCGGCCCGTACGAAGCCCGCGCAGGCCGGCTGCGGCTCCCTCGTGCCTCGCGGAGTTTTGCGCTTTGCGCTTCGCGCTTCCATTCCCCGCACCTATCGCCCCGTGCCCCGTATCCGGTGGAGCCAGCGCATCAGGCGCATAAAGCGGCCCTGTTCGTAGGCCCGCACCAGCGCCCGCAAGCGGTCGAGTTCGGCCTGCTGTGTATCTGGTAGGGCGGGCAGCATTGGCATTGCGGTGCGGCGTGGCGCAGCACAGAAGGCCGCCAGCGGACGCGCTACAGCGGGCCATGTCCACTGCTCGGCGATAGTCTGCATCTGGCTCCGACAGGCCGCCCGCCATTCGGGATTGGCGCACTGCCGCAAGGCGTCCCGCCACGCCGCCCCATCTCCTGGCGCAACGGTACGGCCTGCCCCTTGTTCCGCCAGTGCCGCGCCCAGGCTATCGCCCGCCGAACACAGCACGGGCAACCGTGCCCAGATGTAATCGAGCAGGCGCGTGCGAAAGGCGAGCCGTGTCTCCACGCCGGGCAGGTGCGCCGACACGCCCGCGTCAGCTTCGGCAAGGTAGGCTCCCCGCTTATGATACGGGATCCAGGTATCCAGGAAGATCACGGCGGTGTCAAGCAGGCCCGTCGCAGCAGCACGCGCACGGGCTTCTTCGGCCTTGCGTGTACGGATCGGGTCGCCGTGCGGGTTGGGCCGCGCTCCACCGAAGATGCACAGCCGCAGATGGGGCAACTCGTCGCGCAGGTCGGCCATCGCCTGGATCACAATGCAGGGGTCGAACCAGTCCCACAGCCCGCCCGCCCACAGCAGCAGCAGGCTGTGCTCATCGATGGCGGATGCTGCCCGCGCAGCACAGGCGCGGCGCGGTGCGGTGGCTGCGCGTGCAATGCCCGACGGCACTAGATCGAGCAGGCCACGCAGGTCGCGGTCGATGCTGCGGGCAAGCTGTGGCGTGATGCGCCCTGCTGCCGTCAGTGCGCCCAACCAGTAGTCACGCTGGCGCTCGCTGGCGCAGAAGAAAAATCGCCCCGCCGAAGCTGAGCATCAGTCAGATGTTGGTAGCGTGTGTGCTGGGCCTGTGCGGTGGCAAGTTCGGCCCCGGCATACAGGTCGAGGCTCTCCATTATCAGCGGGTCGTACAGGTCAATCGCCAGCGGCAGGTCGCAGGCCAGCAGTTCTGGCTGCATCTCAAACACAAAGCCCTGCCCGATTACCACATCGGCGCGTGCCAGGGCCGGCAGCAGTGCGCCGGGTTGGTTCCAGACATAGGGGAAGATCTCAAAGCCATCGGGCAGCAGGTCGCTGGTACCGGGCACCGCCAGCGTTACAGTGTGCCCATACTCACAGGCCAGGGTGCCTGCCAGTTCCCAGGCGCGGATACCCGGCCCCGCCATCGTTGTGCCGACATGGTCGGTGCTGGCAAGCAAGACACGCGCCATGGTTAGCGCCCCGGCACACGCAACAGCCGCAGCAGGCGCATCAGCCGCCCCCGCTCGATCTGGCGCAACTGGCTTTCCAGGTGCAGAATGTGCTGATTCTTGCGGGCAAGCTCTGCTTCAAGGTGGGCCGCGTGCTGCTGCGCTTCTGCCAGCGTGCGCTGCACCAGATCGTGCTGGGCCTGCGCCTGATGCAGCCGTGTATCGAGGACAGCGACATGCTGGCTGTAGTGTTGCAGATGGGCCTGAAGCTGCTTGATCTGGCGCTTCACATCAAGCTGGATCGCGGCCTCGGTCAGCGAACGGGTGAACGAGTGATCAACCAGGACGGCAGCACTCCCCGGCGGCGGTATCTCATCGACGGGCAGCGGTTGCCGTGCCACAAAGATCGTCGTGAGTGTCGGCTCGTCCAGCGACTCAGGCACATAAACAAGGTCGTCCATCAGCATTGGTTCAAAATGAAAGCTCCGCTCGGTCAGGCCGCTAGTGGCGGGCGACTGGCTCCAGTCGGGCGTATTGCCAAGCCTGCCATAGCCATGCCCGTACACCTGAATATCGCTGAAGTAGCGGCGCAGCGTGGCGTGCCACTGGCGCGGTGTCCAGATATTAAGATGGTAGGGATTATCGATATTCAGCCCGCGCAGGCGGTCGTTGGTGATTGGTGGCACGGCTATCACCAGCACCCCATCGCTCTTGAGCAGATACCACGCGCCATGGAAAAAGCGCTCGATATCTGGCACGTGCTCCAGGGTGTTTGATGAAAAAATGGCATCGAACGATTGTGCCGGAAAGCCTGCCAGTTCTTCGAGGTTCATCACCAGAAATTGCAAATTGGGGCGCACGAAGTGGCGGCGGCTGAACGCAACTGCCGCGCTGCTGTTATCGACGCCCCACACAAAGCGAGCACCGTGCTCGGCAAGGTACGCCGCGCCATAACCCGCGCCAGAGCCAGCATCCAGCACCATCCCCCCCCTGACAGAAGGGCAGCGCAAAATGATAAATTGACAGGTGCGCGTAGTAGTACGCATCCGGGCGCAGGTGGGTCACCCGCTCGCCGTCGTCGGTCACATCGTCCAGGGTTGCGTGTTCGTTCCTTACAGCAGGTACTACTGCCACCTGTGGCGGCGGTGTTTCGTTAGCAGGCGGGGCCACGTGCTCCCCTGTCGCACCGTTGCGGCGCAGCCCCAGCACATACACCAGCCAGCCTGATATGTCACGCCAGCCTATTGTTGTAGCGCCCGTGGTAATAGTGGCGGTCAGCGCTCGGTCAGCCAGTGGCAGCCAGTCGATCTCGCTGCGGTGTGCCACCAGCCACAGGTGCCGATAAGCTGGTTCGCGCCGCTCCATCTGGCTGAGAAAGCGAATGTAATAAGCATCCAGCGCTTCGTGCAGGTCGCTCGTGCGGGCATGAATGAGCAGGTAGTGCTTCAGCAGCATCATCGCCAGCCACGCATGCACATAGCCCGACGGGTAGACATGGTAGGGCAGTTCCAGGTCGTTCAGGATGGCGCGGCTGTGGTCGAGCATGGGCAGACCATACAAGCGATGCTCCTGCAACTGAGGTTGCTCAAAGCCGCCCGTCTCGGCACGGATATACTCAAACACCAGGCGCTCGGCGGCCTCCACTTCGGGCGAGGCAAACGGCGCAACCAGCAGCACACCATAGCGCGATACCCGCAGCAGTTCTTGCCAGAAGGCGCGGCGGTCGTCGGTGGGAATGTGTTCCAGCGTGTCGCACGAAATCACAAAGTCGAACGCCTGATTATCGAAGGTCAGGTTGCGCCCATCACCCTGCATATAGCCCGGCAGGTTGCACGCCACCTGATCAACCACGGTAATCTGATGGTCGGGCAGGAACAGCCGCGCCGGAAGCAGGTCGCCGCCTCCACGCAGGCCCGAATAGCCCCCTACATCGAGGATATGCAGTGGTCTGCCAAACAGCGGCGCACAGGCGGCAAGCGCCTCGCTGATCATCTGGTAGCGCCCGTACTGGTCGAACGACAGGCGCAGCAGCAGCGGGTCGGGTGGCTCAACAGGCGAATAGATCATATCTCTCCCGATAGGGGGCTATCGCTGGTAGGGGCGGCGTACACTTCGGCGGCGCGGGATGGGTTGTTGCTCCATGCCCATGTGCCCGATAAAGTCAGGGTGCCGTACCGTTCGCGCAGGCGGCGGGTTTGCACCACAAGCTGATAATGGCGGTCGTGGTAGTCGTAGGGGTGCAGCATCGTCTCATCAAACACGGCAACCGTCAGAGCGTAGCGCCCGGTGAGCAGTGGCAGCACGGGGATAATATAATCAACATAGCCCCTACCGCTCACCTCCGGAATATCAATGCCATCAAAGGCCGAGTTGGGGCCAGTCAGCCACAGCCCATTGCCATGATAGAGCGCAATACCAAAGACCGGCCACTGCACGGGCGTATGCGCCAGGTAGTGCATGCGTACTACCACCGTTTCCAGGGTATGAAAGATATTACGCGGCAGTCCGGCTTCGTTCAGCAGTTCCACATCGGTAATTTCTAGGTCGCGGCTTCCATAGCGCCACGCTGCATCCGCATCGCTGACCGTCGTTGCTGCGTTGTCCGCCTCGCCGCGCATCTGGTCGAGCCGTTCGCGTTCGCGGCGGTTCACATCGGCAAGGTAGGCATCAATCACCTCGCTCGATGGGCCAACCTCCCGCGCCACGCCGTGATCCAGCCACACCGCCTGCTCACACAGGGTGCGTACCACTTCGAGCGCGTGCGAGACAAAGACAATCGTTTTGCCCATCCGCCGAAAGCGGTAGATGCGCTCCATACAGCGCCGCTGAAACGACTCATCCCCAACGGCCAGTACTTCGTCGGTGATAAGAATTTCGGGGTCAACTTCGGTTGCAACGGCAAAGGCCAGGCGCGTGTACATGCCCGACGAGTAGTGCTTCACTTCGGTATCAAAGAAGTTGCCAATATCAGCAAACTCCACAATAGCATCGAGGCGCTGCTGCATATCGCGCCGCCCCAGGCCCATCAGCGAGCCATACAAAAAGACATTCTCGCGCCCGCTCAGGTCGGGGTGGAAGCCGCTGCCCAGTTCGAGCAGCGCCGCCACGCGCCCGCCGATCTGTACGGTGCCGCTGGTTGGCTCCAGAATACGGGTCATCAACTTGAGCGCCGTGCTTTTGCCTGCGCCGTTGTGCCCGATCAAGCCGATGCTCTCGCCCTTCTCCACCGTGAAGCTCACATCACGCAGCGCCCAGAATTCCTCTCCGTGTGGGCGCGACTGGGCCAGATTGGTTATCCGGTCGCGCAGCGAGGTTTGCTGAGTGCGGCGCAGTGTGAAGCGTTTGCTTACATTGTTAAACTCAATGATCGGTGCCATCGCCTGCCTGTTTCACCTCCTGCATAGTTAGAGTTCCTCGCCAAACTGGGCGCTCTGGCGCTGGAAGAACCAGTACCCTGCCGCCAGGATTAGCAGCACAGTCACCAGCACACGCAGCATACTATCGAGCGCAGGCGGGGCGGGCGTGGGGATCTGTCCGATGGCAACCGTATTGCCATACAGTATCTCGCGGTAGAACTCGATGATCGAGGCCATCGGGTTGAGCCAGCGCACCACCCGCGCCAGCGACCCGCCGATCAGGTCGAGCGAGTAAAAGACTGGTGTCAGGAAGAACCAGAACTGGATCACGATGCCCACCAGATGCACGGTATCGCGCACAAAGACCGCAAACGCACTCAGGAAGAAGGTCATGCCCACCAGAAAGAGCGTCTGAATAATCAGCAGCACGGGCAGGTAGGCAAATGTCCACGCAAAGTTGAGCCGCCCCAGTGCTAGCCATTGCGTCAGCGCCATCACCAGAAACATCATCGGCAGCGAGAGCAGCAGGTTCAGCAGGCTCGAAAAGACACTGGCAAGCGGCAGCACCTCACGCGGGAAGTAGACCTTCTTGATCAAGTTGGCGTTGTCGATAATGCTGCGGGTGCCGCTGGTAATCGCCTCGGCGCAGTAATTCCAGGGCAGCAGGCCCACAATCAAAAAGACTGGAAACAGTGCAATACTAGTCGGTAAGAGCAGCGAGAACACAAACATAAATACCAGCATCAGCAGCAGCGGGGCCAGTTGCGTCCACAGGTAGCCGAGCGTGCTGCCCTTGTAGCGGGCACGCAGGTCGCGCAGCACCAGATTGCTAATCAGGGCGCGATACTGCCACAGGTCGCGCAGCTTATCCATCACCCCCGCCGAGCGGTCCACTGCCACGCTGATCGTACCAAACACCAGACCCGCTACCACTGCCAGCAGCAGCAGCGGTGCAATCTGGCGCGGCACGGGCGCGGCGGGCACGTCGGCGGCAACGCGGAAGGCTGGCCCCGGCTGTTCAGGCATAAAGATAGTATCATGCGTATCGAGCAGGTAGCGCAGCGCATCCTGGATTGACTGGCGGCTGGCAATCGCCTGATCGCGCAGTTCTAGCTCGGCGGCTACGGTCGGGGCGGTTGCCGCGCACGCTGCCAACGCCGCCTCACGCCGTCCGGTAGTGGTAATGCTGGCCGTATTGCAACTGGCGTCCAAGGCAGCATTGCGTGTATTTACCTCAAATGTCCACAGGTCGTAGCGCGATTCGAGCGAGCGGGTCAGGTCGTCGCGCTCATCGGTAGTCAGGCTTGCTACATCCATCCGCACCGCCACCGGCTCGATAGCGCGGTTCATCGGGTAGGCGCTCTGCTCAATGATAGCCCGCAGATGGGTCTGGAAGCGGTTAGCGGGCGCTTCGCCCTGCAACGCCGCCACCAGTTCCCAACCCAGCAGATTCCGCAGCACCTCGCGCCCACCTGCTGCCTGCACCTGCCGCACCAGTTCATCGGCGGCAGCGTTTGCCAGCGTTTGCGCCTCGGCGCTGGTCGCCCCGAAGCCCTGCACCTGCACTACACCGGGCGCTTGCGGTACATAGGCAATGCGATAATTGGGCGCACCAAAACGCACGTTGCGCTCGGCGAGCAGGCGCTGCCGCAGTGCGTCGGAGGCATCGCGCAACGCCACCTGAAAATCGGGCGATGGGTTGCCCGCTGCATCATACAGGCCAGCATAGCGGGTCGTGTCGAAGCGCACCTCGGCACTGGTCTGGTAGACCAGCGGCTGCGACAGAGTACGCGGCGCAACCACTGCCAGCGCTGCTACCACACAGAACAACAGCCACAACCACTGATACAGCCGCAACCCGCCGCGCTGCGTGGTGAGCAGGCGCAGGCCACGCCGCATCCGCGACGGTTGGGCCAGAGGTGCGCTGCTTATGTTCTGAGCCATGCATGCACCTCCAGCGGTTCGCAGATGGGATGTTCGAAAATGAGCACATTATCCTCTAGTCGGTAATCAACGGTTAGTACTTGCTGAGTGGGTAGCCCGCCATCGCTCCAGAAGGCCACCTGCTGCGGTGCGAAGGGCAAGCGCAAGGCTACCCCTGCCAGACATGCCCCATTCGGCAGCGCAACAATCAGCGGTTCGCTGCCTTGCGCTCCCTGCACATGCAGCACCTGCACCTCGGCAACGGCACGCTGCCAGGTAGTCTGCTCGTGCAACGGGGCAACCCATACCGCCGGGTTCGTTGCGGCATAGTGTACCACACGTTGCCACGCTGCTTGTTGTTGGGGCGTGATGACCTCTTCGGTATGTGCCCAGATGTCTATCAGGCCGCCCTGCTCGATGGTGTAGTCAATCTGCTCAATCGCCCAGTCCAGGCTGGTCGGGGTCAGGTAAAAGTCGGGGCAGGCCAGGATCGCCGCGTGACCGGGCAGGGGGCGGCAGTGCGGCTCCAGCACGCGCTCGTGGGTGCCACGCGGAAACAGATTAAACTGTGATTGTTTACTGGTGCGGGTTACCGTGGCAATGCCTGCATCTGCCAGCGCCTGCCAGCTTGCATCCGACATCCCGCCGCTACTACTCCAGGGGAAGGCGAGCACAGTCGCGGGTGGCACATCGTGCGGCGCGGCAACCTCGGCCCAGGTCGCAAGGTCGCTGCGCCAATCGGCTGCCGTTACGAAACCGCCATAAAAGTGGCTAAAGGTATGGCTCTGGATATCTTGATCGGCGGCTTTGAGCAGCGGCACCAGGTCGGCAAAGTACCATTCCGGATGGGTAGCGTTGGTGCCATATGGATCGGGCGCAAACCAGGGCGTTTCGGTCCAGCGGTTCGATGTCCAGCGGTTCTCAGTATTGGCCCATGCGTAGGTCGGGTTGCCAATAAACTGGCGGCGTTCGGTGTTGCCAGCTAGAAAGTTGTAGCCAGTGGCAAAATAGGTCGCCCGCACCCCGTATGGCGCGAAGATACGCAGGGTAGTTGTGACGCCCTCGCGCATCCGCATACCACGCACCAGCGGATCTTGGATCGGCGTTCGGGTCGCCCACCGAGCGCGAATGGATCAGGCCGCCCATTGCGGTTTCCCAATCGAATGAGAATGATACTGCTGCGGCTTTGCCATCAGGCCACGGCATCACCGTCACTAGTGCTGGGACAGGTTCATCAGTTGGGGCGGGCGGTTGCCCGCCTGCGCGTACCTGCATGGCATCCAGATAAATGCGGTCATCTGACGAGGGCTGCAAGCGGATGAGCAACGAAGCGGCATCAGCGGGCGCACGGAAGGCAGCGCGGATAGTAGACCAGTCGTCGGGTGGGTTATCGGCCTGCCACAGCACTACGGGTTGCCAGTCGGTGTGGTCAACATGCACCTCTTCGCCGGTGGCATTCAACCAGTGAAACGCTACCTGAAGGCGAGTTGCAGATTGCAGCGGCGTGTCGGTGATGGCCCGCCCAATAAAGCAATAATTCCAGCCGCCCTGTACCAGCACCGGCGGCGTCTCAACAAAGTTGGCAATCCCGATCAGTTGCAGCGCCCGCGCATCCCCGTCAATCGCAAACGAGCCAACCTGCACCCCTGGCGCACCCGCCTGCCACCCGAATGGCAGCGCTGCGCCGGGCAGCGCCAAATCTGCATTGACCAGAATGTTATCGGACAGCAGCGGCACATAGGCACACTGGCTAATACGTTGCCGCACCAGCAGTGCCAGCACCAGCAACACCAGCAGACCGCCGCTCGCTAACAGCAGCCGAAGTACGCCCGATTGTCGGAATGAGGTTTGCATAACCGCAGGGATTGTAGCACAGAAGCAGGACGCGGGCAAAACGCAGGCTATAGGCTAGCGGAAGCGCAAAGCGCAAAGCGAGAGCAATGTGTTCCTATCGCCTATCGCGTAAGATGATCACCCCTGCTCAACTGCGTCCGACACACCCCGATGTACGGGTTGCCGCTCGTGGGGACCGCGCACTTCGTCCCAGTACCACCCGTGCCATTCCAGTTGTGCCAGCAATTGCTTGCGGGCAAAGTCGCGCTGACGGGATCCCTCACAGAAGGCACTGTCAGAAACTGTTGGCACTCCGCGTTCGCGCAGTTGCGCCAGGTTAGGCAGTGGCGGTGGTTCGTCGGCAGGGTCAATCGCAGTTGCATCGAGCGTAGACAGATATACCCCGATGGCTCCCCAGAGCGAACTTGTAATCAGTCGGTCAATCCGGTTTTCTGCGGGCAGGCCATGCTCTAACAAGAGCAGCACTTCACCAAGTGTGGCAATCGCTGGCCCGATCTCGTTTTCACGCTCTTGATTATGAAAGCAGAACACAATCGGGTAAGCAAGATCTTGCTGCGATAGTGAGAGGATCGATGGCATCAGGTCGGTGAAGTACTGGCTCAGTACATTACAATCAGCACCGTTCCAGGCATTCGCAACAATATCAACTGGATCATTGCCGAGGCTGTAAATGTATGAAGCGACCGTGCGGCGCTCGGTGGCAGCCGAAAGCAGCGGCAGTAAATATGTCACAATGAGGGTAACAAAAAAGAAGCCGTTGGTGGAAATAACAACCGTGAGGATTTGCCATACCTCACCGTTCGGCTCAAAGTCGCCTAGGCCAAGGGTGATCAGGCTGTAGCCCACATAGTAGGCCCGCTCGACAAACGAGGCGGGAACATTGGTTGTGGCATTCAGCACGGCAAAACGGTCGATCATAAAGACGCACGTCCAGCCGAGCCAGATCCCCACAAACCAGACGAGGATATTCAGCAGAATAATGCCAAAGCCAACCGCCGCGAGAAGGCGGTGGCTGGGGAAGGCTTTATGGAATAGGAGCGCTAGTCGCCACAACCCGTTCGCTAGTCGCTCTGTAATAGGGCCGCCGCCGTGTAGTCGTAATGTTGTCCATAACACATCAACAATGATGAAAGAAACTAGCACAATTCCAATAAAACCAAGAAACGAATTATTTAGCAAGCTAGCTTCTTCCCAACTAGTGATAGCGCTCACGGCGGCGGTCGTTCAGTCCGTCAATCCATCGAACACACAGCACGGTAGGGTGTTCTACGGTGTCTGCTCAAACTGCTCAGTACGGTTGTAGGAGACCGAGCCGGTGGTTCCGGTCTGGCTCTCGGGCCGATTGCGATAGCTGCTCGTCTCGCCATTGGTGTGGCTTTCGTTCGGGTTCTGATCGCCATGCTGCTCGGCGCGGCGATTGCGTGCCCGCTCGAACTCCTCGGCAAGCTGCGGCATCGTCTCGTTCAGCGTGGTGCGTACGGTGCGGCTCAGCGTTGCGATAGCGGCCTCTTTCAAGGCGTCCATCTCAAAGCCCATCCGGTTGGCAATATCATGCATAAACTCGTTCTGCTGATGACGCTGCTCGTGGTAGTGGCCGTCATTGTCGCGGCTGGAACCACGCGGCGTCGCATCCTGATCGTAGTAGCGATAGCGGCGGTCGTTGTCGGTATAGCCATACGTGCCACCATAGCGGCGGCGGTAGTAATCGTAGCGCTCATCATCGTTACGATACTGATGGCGATACCGATCATCGTTGCGCTGCTGGCTTGAACCACCCATATTGCCCAGAATGTAGCCTGCTGCAATCGATAGGCCCAGCATTGTCCAGGGGCGTTCGCGCACTATGCGATCAATCTGGAAGCGGTCGGTAATATCCGAAACGGTATCAACGGCTGCGTTCCGAACTTCGGCAGCAGTGTTCTGTACCTTTGATTCAATCTGTTCCAATTTATCAGTCATAGCTCCCCGCGTTTCTTCTATTTCTTGCCGGATGGCATCTGTTCCTTCAGCCATTGTGCATCCTTTCGCACTTCGTCAATCGTTGCTTCGGGCTTCGGGTCAATCTGCTGCAGGCGCGATCTACCAGTGAGCAGCAGGATCGTGCCAATGATCGCAAGCACCGCTCCAACGATAAGATACGATATCCAGAGTTCCAGTGTAAAGACATCTGCCAGCAAATACACCAGCATCAACAGCAGCATGATGCCGCCCATTGCCAGCACACCAACCCCGATACCCAGCGAAATAGCACCCTGCTGGGCCTTGTTTATTTCCTGACGCACCTCGGTACGGGCCAATTCAAACTCTTTGCGTACTAGGTGCTGTGCATCGGCAACCAACTCGCCCAGCAGGTGCGCCACCGACTGCGACTCGTCTTTAACGGTCTCAGCGGCCTGGCCAAGTCTGTCTTGTGGTTTAAGATTACCTTCCTGAGCATACATATCAGTTGCCATGGGTTAGCCTCCTCGTGTGATGCGCCCAAACAGGAACCCGACACCAAAGCCAATTAGCAACGACTGCATCGGACTGCTGCGAATAGAACGCTCCATATCATCACGTACATCGGTTGGGTTGGAGCGCTGCAAGTAGGTTGCGCTCTGATCCATCATATCGGCGGCTCGATGTGCAACATCACCAACTGGCCCCGACGGTGCATTGCGGCGTACGGTCTGGGCTGCATCCTGTAGACGCTCACCCGATGTTGTCATCGCAGCATCGGCACGCTGGTGCGCTTCCTGACCAGCCTCCTGCACATGTGCTTTTGCCTGATCAATGGCCTGCTCACCCTGATCG